>MPOY01000494.1 GCA_001896715.1 Methanoculleus sp. EBM-46 | reverse complement strand
GTCACCAGGGCGACGTCGGCAGCGCTGTAGAACGCCACCAGCGTCTCGAACGGGAGGAAGTTGTAGAAGTAGGTGACCGGGACCCAGTCGGTCGTCCCGTACTTCCCGTTGATCCGGCCGACGAGTTCGTCGATCCGTTTCTTCAACGCCTGGTAGCGGTTGACGCCGGCCCGGGACGGGACGGCGACGAGGACGAGGGAGACCTTCCCCTGGTACTCCGGTTTCTTCTCAAGGAGCGTATCGAATGCCTCGAGCCGGAGCGGGATCCCTTTCGTGTAGTCGAGACGGTCAAACGAGAGGATGATCTTGCGCTTTCCGTACTTCTGCCGGATTCTCTCGATCTCCCTCTGGACCGGCGTGCTGCCCGCGGAGTCGGCGAACCGGTGGTAATCGATGCCCATCGGAAAGAGGTCGGTCCGCACCACCCGGGTGCCGGTCCTGACCTCTCCGAAGGAGTGCTCGTATCCGAGGATACGGCGGACGCTGGAGAGGAAGTGGCGGACGTAGCCGTAGGTGTGAAACCCGATGAGGTCCGCCCCGAGGAGGCCGGCGAGGATCTCCCGCCTCCAGGGCAGGCCCCGGAAGACCTCAAACGACGGGAAGGGGATGTGATGGAAGTAACCGATCTCCGCATCGGGCAGGCGCTCCCGGAGCATCTCGGGGAGGAGCATCAGGTGGTAGTCGTGGACCCAGATGACGTCGTCGGGCTGTACGACCTCCATCACGGCATCGCAGAACCTCTCGTTCACCCTCTGGTAGACGGTCCACGTCTTCTGGTCGTAGTCGGCAAAGAGGTTGAAGTAGTGAAAGAGCGGCCAGAGGGTGTTGTTGCAGAACCCGTCGTAGTAGTGCTTGATGTCGTACGGGGAGAGGAAGACCGGGTGACACTGCTCTCTCTTGAGCGTATCGACGATCCGGTCTTTCTCTTCTTCTTGCTTTCTCTGAACGTTCATACCAGGCCAGCCGACCCAGAGGCTCTCGTAGGCCTTGTAAAAAGAGCCGACCCCGGTGGCAAGACCACCGACGCTCCGTTGCAGGCGGAAGTCGCCGTTCTTCCGGGTGACGCTGATCGGAAGCCTGTTTGAGACTATCAGTAACCTGTTCATGGTTGACCCTGCTCTCGATCGAGATGATGATCGCACCACAAGGATTCTCAACCAAAATTAAGGTTTTGGCGAAATCTCAAAAAACTGTGGATATCAGGCCCCCGGCGCGCACCTTCTCTCCCCGGCTCTCCCGCCG
>MPOY01000528.1 GCA_001896715.1 Methanoculleus sp. EBM-46 | reverse complement strand
GCGGGGCCTATAGCTCAGTTAGGTAGAGCGCCTGGCTTTTAACCAGGTGGTCGGGGGTTCAAATCCCCTTGGGCCCGTTGCCATGGGCGATGTCTATGGATTTTAACAAGGTGATGCATCTGATACACAACTTTTTCGTCGGTGGGGTGTAAGGCGATGGGCACTCCACTTGACGTACTCAACCATGAGATGGTTCCGGACCATCAGATTATGGGCGAAGAAGAGGTCGCGGATCTTCTTGCGACGTACCATATCTCTTTAGAACAATTGCCAAAAATTTACCATGACGATCCTGTAATCAAAGCTATCGGGGGCAGTGTCGGGAACGTCATCCGGATCACCCGTGACAGCCGCACAGCAGGCAGGGCCGAAGCCTACCGCCTTGTCATGAAGAGACCGAAGAAATAAATCAAGGGCCGGGAGTTGATCCATCTGTTAGATCGAAGTGTTTTGTCGAGGGCATACTTTTCGCGGGAGCATGTAGCACGCCACCAGTTAGACTCTTATAACAACTTCCTCCTGCACAACCTCCAGAAAGTTGTCGATGAACAACGTGTAATTGAGACCGATATCGAGACCCGTGGCAAAGGCAAGGAGGCCGTATGGGTTGAACTGGGCAGGATCGAGGTGAAGAAACCTCGTGTCCGCGAGGCGGACGGGTCGCAATCCGAACTCTTCCCGAGCGAGGCGCGCCTCCGGAACCTCACGTACGCGGCACCCATTCAGCTCGACATGACGCTTGTCCAGGGCGAGGAGCCGCAGGAGCCGATCGTCACCATCATCGGGCAGTTGCCGGTGATGGTGGGGTCGGCCGCCTGCAACCTCTATAGCATGAGCGACGCCGAGCGGACCGCGCACGGTGAGGACCCTCTCGACCCCGGCGGCTACTTCATCGTCAACGGCACCGAGCGGGTGCTGATGACGCTTGAGGACCTCGCCTCGAACAAGATCATGACTGAGTTCACCGAGCGCTACAACGAACGGATCTACGTAGCGAAGGTCTTCTCGCAGTTCCGGGGATACCGGGCGCTCGTGATCGTCGAGCGGAACAAAAAGAACCTGCTTGAAGTTTCGTTTCCCTCGGTCGCCGGGCACCTCCGCTTTGTCGACCTGATGCGGGCGCTGGGGCTCCAGGGTGACCACGATATCGTGGAAGCGGTCTCGACCGACGAAGAGATCCTCACCTTCATGATGCAGAACCTGGAAGAGAGCGAGTGCGACACGGTCGACGAAGGCGTCATGTACGTCGGGAAGAAACTCGCCCCGAACCAGACCCGGGACTACCAGCGCAAGCGGGCGGAGTTCGTCCTGGATAACTACCTCCTGCCTCACCTGAATTACCTGATGCCGGTGGGCATAAAAGAGGATGATCCCGGCTACCGGCCGGCCGTCGAGGGCGTTCGCCTTGCAAAAGCACACTTCCTCGGCCGCATGGCTGAGGCCTGTTTCGACCTGGTGCTCGACCGGCGCCGGATCGACGACAAAGACCACTACGCGAATAAACGGCTGAAACTTGCCGGCGACCTTATGGAAGACCTCTTCCGGATATCGCTCAACCGCCTGACGCGCGACGTGAAGTACCAGCTTGAGCGGGCCAGCATGCGTCACCGCGACCTCTCGATCGGCACTGCGGTGCGCGCAGATGTCCTGACCGAACGACTGCTCCACCCGCTTGCAACCGGCAACTGGGTGGGTGGGCGCACCGGCGTATCGCAGCTCCTTGACCGGGTCGACCACATGGCGGTGCTCTCGCACCTCCGGCGCGTCATCTCCCCGCTCTCCCGCTCGCAGCCCCACTTCGAGGCCCGTGACCTGCACCCCACCCAGTGGGGCCGGATCTGTCCGAGCGAGACACCCGAAGGGCCGAACTGTGGTCTGGTGAAGAATTTCGCCCAGATGGTCGAGATCAGCAAGGGCGTCGTCGATGAAGAGAGCGTGAAGAACGCCCTCTACGGTATGGGCGTCATCGCTCTCCGGAGGGAGACGGCATGAGACAGTCAAGGGTCTTTGTGGACGGCGCCCTGATCGGGCTCGTAGACGACCCTCGCGATCTTGTCGGGCGGATGCGCGAGATGCGCCGGCGCGGCGAGCTCTCGTCCGAGATCAACGTCTCCTACAAGGAGTTCAACAACGACGTCATCATCCACACCGATCGCGGGAGAGCGCGCCGACCCCTGATCGTTGTCCGGAACGGCAAACCGCAGGTGACCGACGATGAGATCGAGTCCCTCCGGAGAGGCGAGATAAAGTTTGAGAACATGGTGCAGATAGGCGCGATCGAGTTCGTCGATGCCGAGGAGGAGGAAGATCTCTTCATCGCCATCAACGAGGCGGACCTCACCCCCGAGCACACGCACCTTGAGATCGACCCCTCGCTCATCCTTGGTATAGGGGCGGCGCATGTTCCGTTCCCCGAGCACAACGCGAGTCCCCGTGTCACCATGGGTGCAGGGATGATCAAGCAGGCGCTCGGATTCGGGGCGGCGAACATGAAGCTCCGCCCCGACACCCGGGGGCACATGCTCCACTACGTCCAGAAACCCCTCACCTTCACCCAGACATCCGATGTTATCGGTTCCGACGACCGACCTGCAGGCCAGAACTTCGTCGTCGCGATCATATCCTACGAAGGATTCAACATTGAGGATGCGCTGATCATCAACCAGGCCTCCATCGACCGCGGTCTCGGGCGGTCACACTTCTTCCGCACCTACGACGGCGAGGAGCGGCGGTACCCCGGCGGTCAGGTCGACAGGATCGAGATCCCCGACGAAGAAGTCTCCGGCGCGCATGGCGCGGAGTACTACGCGAACCTGGATGTCGACGGCATCATCAGCCCCGAGACGGTCGTCCGCGAGAAGGACGTGCTGATCGGGAAGACGTCCCCGCCGCGGTTCCTTGAGGAACCGACGAGCGAGCTCATCGCCGTCGAGAAGCGGCGCGATACGTCGGTCACGATGCGGAGCAACGAGCACGGCATCGTGGACACCGTCATCATCACCGAGGGCGAGAACTCCTCGCACCTCGTGAAGGTCCGGACCCGTGACCTCCGGGTGCCGGAGGTGGGCGACAAGTTCGCATCCCGGCACGGCCAGAAAGGCGTCATCGGGCTGATTCAGCCTGCGGCGGATATGCCGTTCACGGAGTCGGGGATGACGCCCGACCTGATCATCAACCCCCACGCGGTCCCGAGCCGTATGACCATCGGGCATATGCTCGAGATGCTGGGCGGCAAGGTCGGTTCCCTCGAGGGCCGGCGGATCGACGCGACGGCGTTCCGCGGCGAGCGCGAGGCAAACCTCCGGAGATCGCTCGGGGAACTCGGGTTTGCGCACAACGGCCGCGAGGTAATGTACGACGGCGTCACCGGGCGGCAGTTTGCGGCCGATATCTACATAGGCGTCATCTACTACCAGAAGCTCTACCACATGGTCTCAAGCAAGATGCACGCGCGGTCGCGCGGCCCCGTGCAGGT
>MPOY01000447.1 GCA_001896715.1 Methanoculleus sp. EBM-46 | reverse complement strand
CTCGCCCGGGGTGCTCCTCTTCCGGCAGACGGCATCGATGACGCCGTGCTGCACGTTGTAGAAACTGTGCGGTATATCGATCTCGCAGTTGAGGCCGATGATCGTCTCCTCATCGCCCCCGGTGCAGAGGGTCACGGACTCCCTCTGGAACGTGACGTAAGGAGCGCCCTGGACCTGCGCATTCACCGTTGCGGTGATGTAGATGCAGTCGTCCCCCTCGATCACCTCAAACCCGGCACCTTCATCCCCGGCCAGGTCGAGGTAGGGCGCTCCCTCGGGGACCCCGCTGATGATGGTGAACCCGATGATCTTCGGGTCCTGGAGAGGCATCTCGCTCAGGATCTTCCCCATCAACTGCGCGATATTCTTCAGCATCTCGTCGTATGGATTATTCGCCATATGTACCACGTATCCTGTATCGATCGTTGATCCGCCTGACAATCCCCATGTGCATGAGGCTGCCCAGTCTCTGTTTCAGCTCATCCGTGGACAGGCTGCTCACTTCTTCGAGTTCCGCAAGCGTCAGAGCAGCGTGGGAGAGGGCAAGGATGATCTCCAGGTCCCCATCGTCAGCGGTGAACCCTCCCCCTGTGCGTACGACCTCGACAAACCTCGACTCGATCTCCCGCTCCAATTGTTCGAGGTTCTCCAGGAGCTCGTCGCGGGCCAGGATCATCCTCCTGAGCGCCGAGAGGTTCCTCGTAAACCGTGCCCTCTGGTCCTCTTCAACGGAGGGAGGTGTAATCCCATCCTGCTTCTGCAGGTTTACGATGACATTGATGTCATGGGAGAGGTAGTAATACTTTCGTCTGCGCTCGTCCTGGCACGAGACGAGGAGCTCCTCGCGCTCCATCATCTGCAGGTGCTCTATCACCGCTTTCGGACTGAGCACCAGGCGCTCGGAGATCTCGGTCACAAAACACGGTTTCTGCCTCAGCAGTTCTATTATTCGCCGCCTGTTCCGGTTTCCCAGGATATCGAGGAGACGGGAAACCTCATCTCCCTCGAGCATGCTTACTGATCGTTAGTGTTTTTAATATAAAAGGTTAATCGAGGAGGCGGTAGTTCGGCGCCTCGTCGGTGATCATGATGTTGTGCGGGTGGCTCTCGCCATAGCCGGCGGACGTGATCCTGAGGAACTTACCGTTCTTCTTCAGGTCTCCTATCGTCTTTGACCCTGTGTAGCCCATCGCGGACTTCAGGCCGCCGACGAGCTGGTAGATGACATCCGAGACCCTCCCGACGTAGGGGGTCACCCCCTCGACACCCTCGGGGACGAACTTGGTCTTCCCGATCTCCTTCTTCTGGAAGTAGCGGTCGCTTGATTCCCCGCCGCTCATGACGCCGAGCGATCCCATGCCCCGG
>MPOY01000631.1 GCA_001896715.1 Methanoculleus sp. EBM-46 | reverse complement strand
TGGAAGGGCGCCCCGTCGCGCTCACCAGGGCAGAGGGCCGGGGAGCGGCCGCTTCGCCCGGCGCGATCTGAAAGCGGCAGTCAGTCGGCGCTGGAGGGATTATTGTGAAGATATCGCGACAAGATCCCCAAAAGCCGGGTGAAAGCCGCCGAAAAAAAGAGAAAGGTTCATCAGCACTCACATGTTCTTCTCTTTATGGACTACCGCACAGTCACTGCACTTCTGGTTATAGTTACCGTCCTTCTCCTCTCTGCAGCGGGATGCACCGCCACAACAGAAGAGAACGTACCCGGCGCGGCCTCTGTCTCTCCGGCCGACGAGGCCTACGCCCGGGGAGTGGCCGCATACGCGGACGCCAGCTACCGGACCGCCGAAGAACGGTTTGCCGAGGCGTATGCCCTCTCCACCGGCGCCGGCGACCCTGACAGGGCGCGGATAGCGCGAGACGCCATGTTCCGGGCGAACAGGACGTATACGGAGTACCCGTTCAACAGATCGGCTGCAGAGGCGGCACTCGCGGAGACAATCCCCGGCATCACCGATGCGGCGATAGCCGATTGGCTGGATAATCGCGCCCAGGCGATCGTCTCGGAGAATGAGACGCTCTACTTCTCCGACGTCGCCAACAACTATCTTTATGCGCATTTCGATGAGATACGGAAGGTAACCGCGACGAGCCTCGACTTCGACTACGTTGCCAGGTATGCCTGGTCGGGAGATCAGCCCGAAGGGACCGGACCCTACGTGAATCCGGTACGCTACGCAGGGGCCGAGCGTCTGGAAGTTCCTCGCGAGATGCTCCCCTCGTCCGGGGTCCTGAAGATCTGGTTCCCGCTCCCGGTCGAGACGGATTCGCAACGAAACGTCACCGTCACGAACCTCTCGTGCCCGGACTTCATCGTCGCCGGCCCGTTCACCACGGGGACCATCGGCTACGTCTACTACGAGATCCCGGCCGGAGCGGTCAACGGAGACCTCATCCTCTCGGCGGATATCGACTTCGTCTCCTACGAGCAGATCTTTGGCGATATCGACCCGGCATTGGTCGGCAAGTACAACACGAGCGATCCCGATTACCTGCTCTACACGAGATCCGAGCGTAACATCGAGATCACGGATGCCGTCCGGGAGAAGGCACGGGAGATCGTCGGGAACGAAACGAACCCGCATCTTGCGGCGCAGATGATCTACTACTACATCATCGAGACCTACCCCTACAGCCATGTCCCGCACTACTCGCTCGATGCCCGGGTGCCCAAGGTCGCCGAGTCCACCTACATGTTCGAGACCGGTCACGGCGACTGCGGCACCCAGAGCATGCTCTTTGCAGCGCTCTGCCGGTCGCTCGGGATCCCCGC
>MPOY01000044.1 GCA_001896715.1 Methanoculleus sp. EBM-46 | reverse complement strand
CCAGCTCCAGCAGAGCGAGGACCTCTACCGGCGGATATCCGGGAGCATATCCGACATTGTCTACGCGTGCGACCTGCAGGATACGGGCGGGTATGCCCTCAGCCTGATTGCCGGAGCGGTATCCAGGATCACCGGGTATACCGCAGAAGAAGTTCTTGCGATGCGATGCTGGAAGGCTCTTGTCCACCCCGACGACCATTCCGTATTCGAGCGCGATATCGTCCCGCTCTCCCCGGGTATGTCGTCGGTCACCGAGCTCCGGATAATCCACCGGGACGGTTCGGTCCGGTGGATCCGCGTCACCGCCAACTGTACCACCGGTCAGGATGGTTGCCCGCGGATGTACGGCGGGTGGCAGGACGTTACCGCTCAGAAAAAGGCCGAAGAGGCGCTGCGGGAGAGCGAACAGCACTTCCGCACCCTTGCGGACAGCGGCCAGGCCCTGATCTGGGCGTGCGGGCTGGATGCAGGGTGGGATTACTTCAACGAACCATGGCTTGCCTTCACCGGCCGGACGCTTGAAGAGGAGATCGGTGACGGCTGGATGGAGGGGGTGCACCCCGACGATCGCTCGCGATGCATCGAGATCTTCACGGGCGCCTTTGCCCGGCGTAAACCGTTCAGCATGACCCACCGCCTGCGACGGTACGACGGAGAGTACCGCTGGGTTCAGGACGACGGCTCCCCCCGGTACGACACCCGGGACAACTTCCTCGGTTTCATCGGGCACTGCCTGGACGTCACCGAGCTCCGGAGGATGGAGGAGATGCTGCAGGAGACCCTGGAGATGATGGAGGGCATCTTCCTCGTCGCCCCAACAGGCATCGGTATGACAGTGGGCGGGGTGTTTACGGAGGCGAACCTGCAACTCTGCGAGATCACCGGTTATACGCGCGACGAACTCATCGGCAAGCCCATGCGGCTGCTCTATCCCGGGGAGACCGAGTACGAGACCGCCCTTGAGGTGATGCGTGCGCAGATCAAGATGACCGGGAGATGCACGATTGAGACCCGTTTTCTGCGAAAGAACGGCACGAGCAGCGATGTCCAGCTTGCTATCGCGCTGTTTGACCCGGCGGACCTCTCCCGGGGCATGGCGCTCACCGTACTGGATATCACCGAGAGCAAGGCGATGGAGCGGGAGATCGAATCTCATGCCCGGGAGCTTCTCCGTCAGACGAGCAGTCTGGCCGCCGTGAACAAAAAACTCAACCTGATGAACAGCATCACCCGGCACGACGTCTTGAACCAGCTGACGATCCTCCTTGGCAACCTCTCGTTTGCACAGGAGGCACGACCCGGCCAGGATATATCGAGGTTCCTCTCCCCGGTGAAGGACGCCGCCGGCCGGATACAACGCCAGATCGAGTTCACCCGGGACTATGCGGATCTCGGTATCGGAGAACCTGAGTGGCAGCGTATCTCCGATGCCATCCGATCGGCGGCGTACGAGTTCCCTACGGAAGATGAGTCCGGAGACCTTGCCATCTACGCGGATCCGATGCTTGCAAGGGTCTTTGCCAACCTGATGGACAACACGATCCGTCACGGGGGGCAGGTGAGCCGGGTCCGTGTCCGGTACTGGCTGGAGGGGGACGGAGCTCTTACCCTGGCCTGGGAGGACGACGGCATCGGCGTTCCTGCAAAAGAGAAGGAGGAGATCTTCAAGCAGGGTATCGGAAAGAACACCGGACTTGGCCTCTTCCTGATCCGGGAGATCCTCGGTATCACCGGTATCGCCATCACCGAGACGGGAGAGCCCGGGAAGGGGGCACGGTTTGAGATGCGCGTGCCCGAGGGGATGTACCGGTTTGGGGAGTGAGGCCATCTCCTCCATTCATATCCTCCCGGGTCGATAGTACCGCATGAACCTCCCCCGACTCTCACTCTTCGTCGTTCTCGCGGTCCTTCTGGGTAT
>MPOY01000525.1 GCA_001896715.1 Methanoculleus sp. EBM-46 | reverse complement strand
CTCGCTTCTGGCACCACCGCCTATGACACGAATCTTGCCTATCGGTATCGACTCTTCGATGGTATCCAAGATCCATTTGAGATTCATCGAGACGCCCTCGATCACGGAGCAGACGAGATCCAGTCTGTCGTGAGAAGCCGAGAGTCCAACGAAGACGCCCCTCGCGCCGGAATCCCATATAGGACTCCTCTCTCCGTGGAGATAAGGGAGGTAGATGATCTCCTCGCCGTGATGATTGTATTTCTGCAGGAGACCGTCCAGGTACTTGAAGATATCCCCGGTCTTTTCTTTGAGATTATCGCTTTCAAGACTGTATGCTATATCTTTTATCCAGCTGTAGGAAGCGCCAGCTGCCTGCATCGTGCCGGATGGAAAATAGAATCCCTTCACGGCGTGTGCGCCGGTAAAGACTCGCATCTTTCCGTCTATGAGAGGACTGTCAGTTATGGTGGATATCCACGAAGAGGAACCGAGGTAGAGATACGTGTCGCCGATTTCTATCGCCCCCGCTCCCACCGCGGCTGCACAACCGTCGCCGGCACCTAGTATCACACTGCAGTTCTTCGAGAGTCCGAGTTCGGAAGCTATTTCATGTTTTATCTTTCCCAGATCGTGAACCGACGGGAGCGTCTGTGGAAGCTTTGATGTATCTATTCCATTTAGATCGATCAGTTGCGCGGACCACTCGAGCCTTTTTATATCGAAGAGGTTCGTCATCACTGCGTCGGAGTAGTCGGTAACCATCTTTCCGGTGAGGCGCATATTAATAAAATCCTTAGCCTGGAGAAACTTGTATGTCTTTTCGTAAAGGTTCGGCTCGTTCTCCTTTAACCAGGCAATTTTGTACCCCTGGTAAGTCGGTGAAACTCTCGAACCAGTTATCCTGTAGATCTCTCTTTCATCTATCAAAGCGAGCAATTTTTGGACCTGTCTTGAGCTTCTAGAATCTGCCCATATCATCGCGCGTCTCAACACTCTTCCAGAGATGTCCACAGGGACTACAGCCTGCATCTGGCCGCTTATGCTGAGGGCAAAAACATCCGAGGAATCGATCGAGGTCCTCTTAAGGATATCCGCTGTGCTTTTGCAAAAAGCCTTCCACCAGTCTTCGGCGTTCTGCTCTACCATCCCAGGAGCGGGATAATAAGTCTCGTATTTCTCGAAGGAAGAATAGATGAGTCTTCCCTTTTCACTGTAAAGCGTCGCTTTATCTCCAGTGGTACCAAGGTCGTGAGCCAGTAAATACTTCATACATTCTCCTGGATTGTGGTTTCGTATTACGAAGAGGTACACTGGACGAAGCGCACTCCAGTGAATCTATCCAGCATTTCCTTAACAACCTCTAAAGACCTTCTCCCACTCTTTTTTTGGATGCTCGGGGTCGTACTGATTCCCGAAAAGATGCCTAGTTTGAAAAGTCCTGCGATCGCTTTGGTGTCGCCGTCATCGATAAAAAGCTTTATAAAAACGCACCTCCCTAGCGAATGATTCGATTTATAATGGCAGATCTTCATAGCCTGGATATTTCTCCAAGAACTCTCTATAGATGCCTATGGCGTTGCTGGAACCGAAAATATCGGCTCCGGCGCGAATGAAATTCTCTACATGCGAGAGGTTTTTGACACCTCCGGAAACCTTTATCCCCAGTAAGCCCCTAACAATTCTATGTATGGTTTCGACATCTTCGACCGCTGTGGCCCTTGAACCGTATCCCGTTCCGGTCTTCACATAATCTACTCCGGGTATTTCGACCAGTATGGAACAGGCCTTCTCGATCTCGGCCGTCGTCAGATAGGAGACTTCTATGATCACTTTGCACGTTTTATTTCGAAGGAGGCTTGAGAGATGCTCTATCTCCCTCCTGAAATACCCCCAGTCACCCGATTTAATGGCCGAAATGTTGGCCGTGATATCTATATCGGTCATCGCTGGCCCCAGTTCCAGTGATTTCTTTATCATATATTCTTTTACATCGGTCGTATCGTACCCGAGCGGGAAGCCCGATCCACATGCGGCGGCTACGTTCGTTCCGGAAACTTTAGCAACGACTCTGTCCATTAGATACCAGGGAACTACTATCGCCCGGAAATCACAGGCCACGCTCTCGTCGATGAATCTATCAACTTCCTCGTAGGTGGCGTTGGCTTTGAGTAACGTGCTGTCGAATCTCTTGGAAAAACCGGTTATCTTCTCCACGGCTACCTCCACAATGTGAAATACAGGGAAAGCCATTCAACACAAGGTCCCAATTTTCGTGAAATATTGAGAGCGGTATCAATATGACTTTCTAATTTATTATAACCTTTTTTGTTTTAAATGTCTATATTCTCTTTCTATAAAGGCATTATTGTAGATATTTGATAATTGACACACCATGTGAAAATAAGATAGAATATCTCCGATACATTGATACCGATTTCATTATTAGTATCACAGCTCTTCAAAATTGAGATGTGGTATATCGGTGAAAGGAAGGAGGATGATACCCGTGAGTGTGACGCTCGACGATATTGCAAGAGAGACCGGCCTATCCAGGGCTACGGTGGCGCGTGTACTTGGAGGGTACGGTCATTCCAGCAAAAAAGCGAGAGACAAGGTTCTTGAAGTAGCCAAAAAGCTGAATTACAAACCGAATTACATCGCAAAAAGCATGGTAACGGGTGAAACGAAGAATATCGGCCTGATAGTCGGCGATATACAGAACCCCTTCTTTTCTACCATCGCCAGAGCTATAAGCGATGTGATCGTACCAGAAGGATACAGCCTTATCGTATCAAGCACCGACGAGAAATTGGAAGTTGAAAAGACTTCGATCGACAAATTCTTTCAGAAGCAGGTCGATGGACTTATACTGGCACCGGTTTCGAGAAGCGATAGCGGACATCTTAATGAACTGGTCAAGTCGAAGATACCAGTAGTACTAATAGACAGAGTAGTAGACGGACTGGATCTCGATATGATCGTTAGTGAAGACGTAGGCGGTGGTCAGATTGCGACCGAGTATCTTATCAATTTGGGTCACCGCAATATCGGTTTTCTCTCCGACAATCTAGATATAAGTACAAACTACGACAGACTCTCGGGTTATCGGAAGGCTTTAAGGGGAAACGGCATTCAGGGGAGAGAATGCTGGATCAAACTTGGAGGCTTCAGGATAGATGGAGCGTACAAGAGCGGGGTGGCGCTTTTGAGCCAGAACAAAGACCTGACCGCAGTAATTGCCTCTAACAACTACATGGCGGCAGGATTGCTCCTAGCAGCCAAAGATATGGGACTCTCGATCCCACGCGATCTCTCCGTGATAAGTTTCGACGATATAGTATGGTTCGAACTGACCAGACCTCCGATAACTGCGATCGCTCAAAACACCGTAGAGATGGGAAGCCTTGCGGCCAGAAGGGTTCTGACGGCTCTTCGTGACCAGAGAAGCGTGAAGGAGATTACCAGACTACCGACAAAGCTTATAGTTCGTGAATCCTGTGCCAAACTTCAAAACTAGGATAGATTTCCAAATATAAACGGAGGTGTTCAGATTGACTTTGGATAATTTCCTGGAAAAAGCAAAGAAGAGCGTTCTCTTTACCTCTCCTTCTCTAGAAAATGACCTGACGGAGTTTCTAGAGGAACATACGGATAGAATCAAAAAATTGGCATCCATGACTCTGGAAAAAGGTTTCAAGCAGATCTACTGGGTCGGTAGCGGTAACTCCTGGTGCAACCTTTACTCGGGAGACTACATACTCAACAAAATGACCGATCTCCCCTCGGCTTATTACAAAAGCTACGACTTCATCTGGACCAATCCTGCAAGACTGGGCGAAGACTCGCTGGTCATTCTGGCCTCCTTCTCCGGAAACACCGAAGACACGGCTGCGGCCTTGAGGTTCGCCAACGAAAAGGGGGCCACCACCATTTCTTTCACCAGCAAGTCCGATAGTATTCTGGCCAGAGAGGCCGACGAGGCAATTGTTTACAACTCGAACGCCCTGTTTATTCTTCCGCTTGCCGGAGCGTTCATATTCGCTCTTGAAATAGCGAGATTGCAGGGAAGGGACGTATCGAAGCTGTTCGAGCAGCTTCAAGCCATGCCGCGAATCCTCGGAAAGATCTACAAAGAAGAGGAAAAAAGAGTCGCGAGACTTGCAATCAAGTACAGAGATTACGATCTCTTCTACGTTCTTTCCAGCGCTTCTGCCTACGCGATCGGTTACAAGTTCGGGCTCACGGTCTTCATGGAAAACATGAGAGTGAACGCATCGTTCATGGAGACCTCCGAGTTCAGACACGGTCCGGCCGAAATGTTCGACGGTCATAAGCCGCTTCTGGTCTTCCTGGTAGGGACGGATGAATCTAGAGATATGAGCGAACGAGTTATAAAGATAGCCCAGTCCAACGGTAGCGAAGTAATAAGGTTCGACGCGAAGGATTACGGAGATTTCGATCCGCTCTTCGCCCCATTCCTCTTGATGGTTCCGCTTCAGTGGTTCGCCGTCTATTCGGCTTACTACAGAGGTATCTTCGATCTAGACGAGAGAGTACTCATGGGAAGAGGAAAGATGTCCACCGGAAGTCAGATTACTTGGCCATGATACGCTGATGGGAGGAGGGAGTCTATGATTTTCGAAAATGTCCTGGTTGTTGATCCGATAGATGGAGAGTTCGTTGGAAGCGTAGAAACTACCAGAGGAGTGATCTCCGGCGTAAAGAGAAGTATAAAGAACGTCGATTTCGAATATATACTGATGCCGGGGTTCGCCGATCCTCACACACATGGTTCTATCGGTGTGGATGCGCTTTCGATGGACCTTAAGGAACTTAAAAAATGGGAGAGCTTCCTCTATTCTCAGGGTGTCACTTACTTTCTGCCGACAACTATGTCTTCGACTCCCAGTGCTATACTCTCCTCCGCGAAAATTGTCAGAGAGTACCTTGAAAACAACAACTCAACATCTGTTGGGGGTATCCACTACGAAGGTCCATATATAAACGTCAAGAAGAAAGGTGCCCAGAACCCTTCCCTGATAAGGAAGATCGACCTAGGCGAGATTGAGTCCACACTGATAGAAACTGTAAGATTGATCACCATGGCTCCCGAGTTGGAAGGCTTTATCGAGGCCTCGAAGCTGATAACCGATCGAGGGATACCGATCTCTCTGGGCCACACCGATGCATCTTACGAAGATATGAAGCGAGCCTTTGAAGCTGGTTGTACGAGAGTTACGCACTTTCCAAACGGTATGAATACGCTTCATCACAGGGAACTCGGGTGTATCGGAGCGGTCTTTTCGATGCCTTTCTCCGTGGAGATGATAATCGACGGGGTACACTCCCTTCCCCAGTTCGTGAAGATGGTCTATGACATCAAAGGTCCGGAATGGATCATGATAGTTACCGATACGATTGACGCAGCCGGAATGCCTGACGGCGAGTACGAACTGGGCGGCTTGAAAGTGATTCTGAAAAACGGCAGACCTACGCTCGAAGATGGGACAATAGCCGCAACGGTCTTGATGTTTAATCAGGCAGTGCAAAATTTCAAAAGTTTCACCGGTTGCACACTGAAGGATCTCGCACGCGTCTCTTCCTACAACTCTATCCGGTTGTTGGGTATAGAGGACAGGGGTAGAGTCGCGGAAGGTTATCTAGCCAACCTAGTCTTGCTCGATAGAAATCTGAAAGTTGTAGAGACCATGTTGAAAGGAAAGACAGTATTCAAAATTTGAAGTGGAAGTCTGGCGACTTCCGCTTTTTTTCGTACAACTCACACATCAAGAGGCCGGGCGCAAGAATATTCTCTCCTCGAACTTTTATCGGTTTGTGTAACTCCCGGGTATATTTGTTGATTATTAAGATTGAATAGTGATAAGGCTCATTTATTCGAGTTTATTGTCAAATATCTTCTTATTACTTTCTTTTTATACAGGTTCTAAATTTGTACAGAATACGGCGTTCTGATATAATTTAGATGTTTGTACGTACATTGGTATTTACGTATGTACAGAACTATACTAGAAGGAGGGTTTTGCGAATGCGTAAAGTACTCGTACTACTTGCTATGGCCTCGATTCTTCTCGGAGCCAACTTGGGTTTTGCAGTTTACAACATCGCCTTCATAGTCAAGGCGACCGATTCGGATTTCTGGCAGTACACAATAGTTGGAGGTAAGAATGCCGAACACGATCTACAGGGACTCGTGAAAGTAACCGTTTACGGTCCCCCATCAGAAGCCGATATCGACCTTCAGGTTTCTATACTTGAGAACGTAGTCAACACGAAACCGGATGCGATAGTCATCTCTTCCACCAGTTCCGAAGCTCCATCCCTAATACTGGATGCTGCCTATAAGCAGGGCATCAAGATAATTCTTATCGACAATTTCGTTTACGACACAGGTTACAACTCCTTCCTGGCGACTAACAACGCGGTCGGTGGCGCACATGCGGCTGATAAACTGGTCGAAGCGCTCAAGGCCAACGGTACCCCCCTCAAGGGCAAGGTAGGTCTTATCAGCGCCATGGCCGGTGTTCAGGTTTTGACCGATAGAGATGCCGGTTTCACAAACAGATTAAAGGAAATCGCACCGGATCTCCAGGTTCTTCCGACAATTTACACCAACAACGATATATCTCGCTCTGCGAATGCTGCCGAAGACCTTCTGATAGCCCATTCTGATCTGGTGGGTTTCTTCGCCGATAACAACCATACCGGTATCGGTGTCGCGAGAGTTATCGAACAGCGTGGCCTTGAGAAAAAGATAATGGCAGTCGCTTACGACTCCGATCCTCTTGAAATCGAAGCGTTAGATAGCGGCGCCCTGAAGGCCCTTATCGTTCAGGACCCCCACGGTATGGGATACAAGGGAGTTATGTTCGCATTCATGGCAATCAACGGTGAACCGCTTCCAGCTTACCTTGACACCGGAGTTTACGTAATAACCAAAGATATACTCGAAGATTCGATGATGATCCTCGACCCGTTCTCGAGAAAGAAATATTGATAAATTCACAGTTCTAGAAAGGACTAAATGGGCAGCGCAAGCTGCCCATTTTCAGAATTTTTAGTTGCACAATCCTGGAGGTATTGTATGGAGAAAGATATCGCTTTCAACAGACGATTCGACAACACATTATTGAAACCAGAGTCAACTTGGGAAGAAATAGTGAATTTCGTCGATGAGACTGTTTCTTATAATTTCAGAAACGTAGTTGTCCCATGGTACGCGATTCCCTCTCTGGTAATCGAAAAAGTTAAAGGCACCGAGGTCGGCATAAACGTAGGTCCCGGAGGCTTTCCCTTCGGCATGGTTCCGACGGAGATGAAGATGAGAGAGATTCAGTATTATATTTCTCTTGGAGAGGCAGTGACCGATTTCGATATATTGATTAATGTCTCCGCCGTCAAGTCCTGCAACTGGGACTATCTTAGGAGGGAGTTCGTAGTACTGTCCGAACCGGTCAAGAAGGAGAACAGAATCTGCAAGTTCATCATAGAGACGAGCAGATTGACCGAAGAGGAGATATTGAAGGTCTGTGAACTGCTAGTAGATGTACCAACGATAGATTTCGTGAAGACCGGTACCGGCTTCGGTCCGAGAGCGACATCCTATCGAGATGTAGAATTGATAAACTCCGTTGTGTCCGGAAAAAAGGAGATAAAAGTATCCGGTGGAGTGAGAACTCTGGAGCAGGTTGAGAAGTTCATGGAGCTCGGCGCGACGGTCTTCGGATCGAGTGCCAGCGTTTCTATACTGAAAGAGTACCGGAAGAAATACGGAACCTAAAGGAGAGCGATCACATGCCAGAAGTAAGAACCGTTTTAGAGCTTGAGAACATCTGCAAGACGTTCCCTGCTGTGAAGGCGCTCAATAATGTGAGTATGTCGGTGAAGAGCGGGGAAGTGAGAGGCCTTGTCGGAGAAAACGGAGCCGGTAAATCAACGCTTATAAAGATAATTACCGGAGCTTACACCAAAGATTCGGGATCGATGCTTTTCGAAGGAAAGGATATCGGCAGAAACTCTCCGCTCATCTCCAAAGGTCTCGGGATCTACGCGGTTTATCAGGATGTTATGGTAACACCCGATCTCACAGTCGCAGAGAACTTCTTTCTCGGCCACCAGCCTAGAATAGGTCCTTTCATTAACTGGAAGAAGATGTATAGAGAATCCGAAAAGTTCCTCGATGAAATTGGACTGGAAATCAATATCCACAAAAGCATAAAGGAGCTCAGTATCGCAGAGAGCGAGATGATAGCCATATGTAAGGCTCTCTGGCAGAAACCGAAACTGGTCATCTTCGACGAACCAACGGCCGTTCTAACCAGAAGCGAGACAAAGATACTATTCAAGATAATCGAAGATCTGAAGAAACGCGGAACGGCTATAATATACATCTCGCACAACCTGGAAGAGGTTTTCGAAGTCTGCGATACCGTCACCGTACTCAAGGATGGAGCGACGGTCGGTACTTACACAACCGAAGAACTGGGAAACGTGGACAAACTGATACCTCTCATGGTCGGAAGGTCTATAGAGGAGATGTACCATAAAACGGCGACTAAAACCGGGCAGGAGCTGTTGAAAGTTGAGAACCTCACGGGAAAAAAGTTCGAGAACATCTCTTTCAACGTAAAATCCGGAGAAGTGGTCGGGCTGTTCGGGCTGGTCGGAGCCGGTAGAACAGAGATCGCCAGAGCGATTTTCGGGGTCGACCATTTCGTTGAGGGTAAGATAGTGGTCAAAGGTAGCGAGGCCGCAATCAAGAAACCGAAAGACGCCCTGAACAATGGAATAGGCTATTTACCAGAGGATCGTAGAAAACAGGGTATATTCCTTCAACAGGATATCGACTTCAATCTGAATATCATTAACTTCGACAAAGCTATGCGTGGCGGCATAATCAATTACGGCAAAGCACATGCCCAGGCCAGAGATTATGTAGAGAAGCTTTCGATAAAGATCGGCAGCATCTACCAGCCCATCTCCCAGCTGAGCGGTGGAAACCAGCAGAAGGTTATCATCGCCAGATGGCTCTGCAAAAACCCCGACGTGCTGATATTCGATGAACCGACTGTCGGTATAGACGTGGGAACCAAGTCGGAAATCTATCGCCTTTTTGGAGATATACTGAACAGCGGCAAAGGAATAATTCTGATTTCTTCGTATCTTCCCGAGTTGATGGGAGTATCGGACAGGATATACGTTATCTCCAACGGTAAAATGGCCGCCGAGGTCCAGAAAAAGGACTTTTCGGAAGAGTATCTCTTGACGCTCGCCATGAAGAATCTCGTTTCAAAAGAAAAGATAAAGGAGGCAGTATGAAATGGCTGGGAAGAAGGAAAAAAAAGCATTTGCCGAAAGAAACCTGCTGATTATTCTCGTTGTGATGTGGGTCTTTCTGGCCATTGCAACAAAGGGCAATTTCTCTTCATGGGACAATATCACCAACCTAATAAGACAATCTTCAATCAACGGAGTTGTGGCCATTGGAATGACTTTAATCATCATAACCGGCGGCATAGATCTATCGGTAGGCTCTATTGTCGGCCTGTCGGGAATGGTCTACGCAATCATGACTTCTACCAGAGGAGACTTCAAACTTTCCTCTTTCTGGGGAATAATCATAGCCCTAGCCGTGGGCGCGCTGGTGGGGCTGATCAACGCGGTTGCCATTCATGATGGTAAGGTTCCAGCCTTCATAGCCACACTGGGAATGATGACACTGGTCAGGGGGATTGTAATGTATGTTTCCAGCGGCAGGATGGTTACCGGAGTCCCGACAGAGTATAGACAGTTCGCCGTGGCGGAATTTCTTGGTATTCCAGCTCTAGCCTGGACCTGGATATTACTGGCTTTAGTCATGATGTTCGTCCTCAAATACACTAAATTTGGTCGAAACCTTTACGCGATTGGGAGCAACGAGGAGGCGGCCAGGCTTTCCGGTATAAATATCAGATTCAACATGTACGCCTTCTACGTAGTGGCCGCCCTTTTCAGCGGCATAGCTGGTCTGATGCTCGGAACAAGAATGGCCGCCGGAGTGCCGACAGGAGGACAGGGATACGAGCTCGATGCCATAGCCTCAGTCGTTATCGGTGGAGCCAGCTTGAGTGGAGGCGTCGGCACGATACTAGGAACGGCTCTCGGCGCACTCATCATCCAGACCATAAGAAATGGTGGAAATTTGCTCGGAGTAGATCCCTTCATAATGCAGATTGTAATAGGTGCGATAATCATTCTGGCCGTCTTCTTCGATCAATTCATAAAGAGCAGGAAGAAGGGAGAGGGCTTGAAAAAACTCTTCAAGAGGGTGTGAATGCTGATGAGAATATCCAAATTTTTCCATGTTGCCGTTGAGGTTCCAGATCTAGACAAAGCAATCGAGTTCTATACAGGACTGCTCGGCCTGAGTCTGATCAACCGTGAAACTCTGCCGGAAAAGAAGCTGGAAGTGGCTTTCGTTGCTGGAGAAGGTTGTGAGATCGAGCTGATGTGTTACCAGGACAGCAAAGATAGACAGTTCGCTCCAGAGAACCAGTCGCATTTTCAGCACCTCTCTTTTCTTGTCAATGATATAGATTCGGCGATGGCTTACCTTAAGGAAAAGGGAATAGAGCTCGAATCTGAAGAACCAATACCGGTCTTTGGTGGTAGGGTACGTTATAACACTTTTAAGGGCCCCGGCGGAGAACTTCTGGAAATAGCGCAGATAATGAAAAGATAACTCGTATCCTGGATAGTCTGGAGGATTTGTTATGAACAGAGTTACCGTTTTTGGAAGCTATGTAATGGATCTAACTACACTCTCTCCACACATTCCGGTGGTTGGAGAGACGGTATTCTCCGGCCCTTTCAAGATGGGTCCGGGTGGCAAAGGTTTTAATCAGGCCGTGGCAGCTAGAAAGTCCGGTTCACAGGTACAGTTTATGACGAAGATAGGAAGAGATCTTTTCGCTCCCTTCGTCAGGGAAGCCTTTGATAGATTCGATATATCCAGAGATAATCTCCTAGAGTCTGTCGAGTCCGGCACCGGAGTCGCTCTGATCATAGTGGATCGGAACAATGGAAACAACGCCATTGCAGTCGCTCCCGAAGCCTGCAACGAACTGAGCGTTGAGGATGTGAGGGAAAGGAAAGAGATATTCGTAAGCTGCGATGTCTTTTTAACACAGTTCGAAGCTAATCTCGAAGCTACCTATGAAGCTATAAGAATCGCCAAAGGCTCGGGTGCAAAAGTGCTGCTGAACCCGGCGCCAGTTAAGGAATTCGACCATGCGATTCTAAAATACGTAGATATAATCATGCCCAACGAGATCGAGGCTAGTTTAATGACCGGCATCCCGCTGGATGGGCTTGATTCGATAAAAGAGATCGCCCAAGAGCTGGGGAAGTATGTAGAGACGGTAGTGTTGACACTCGGAGGAAAAGGTGTTTACTGCCCTTCTGTCAGCGATGATCTAATCCCGGCATGCAAAGTTGCAACCGTAGATACCACTGGCGCCGGCGACGCCTTTGCCGGCATTTTTGCCTCTTACATGTCCAGGGGTAAATCGATAGCTGAGGCAATAGATTACGCTAAAGTCGGCGCTGCCATTTCGACAACCAGATTCGGCACTTCGCCATCCATGCCAGAAAAAGAGGAAATCGAAGCGCTCCTGAGTGAAATCAAGGGAGGTGTTTTTGGATGAGTTACGTTATTGCCTACGACCTCGGTACCACCGGCAATAAAGCAACGCTATACAGTATAGATGGGAAACTCCTGGCCAGTTCTTTTTTCTCTTATAGAACCTTTTATCCCGGACCAAACCAGGTTGAGCAGGATCCCGAGGAATGGTGGATGTCTGTAAAGATAACGACATTGGAGCTTTTATCGAAAGCCGCTATCGATCCACAAAAAATCAAGGCCGTCAGTTTCAGCGGCCAGATGATGGGGGCCATTCCCGTCGATCGTAATGGTAAAACCTTGAGAAGGGCAATAATTTGGGCCGATCAACGTAGTGTGGAACAGGCCGCCAAACTGGAAAAGCTGGGTAACGATACTGTATACAGACTGACTGGCTCACGAATTACACCTACCTATTCAGGCCCGAAAATCGCCTGGATCAAAGACAACGAACCGGAAACGTATAGGAGGGCACATAAGTTTCTCCTTACCAAGGACTACATTATCTCCAGATTGACCGGCGAGTTCGGTACCGATCCGACCGATGCTTCGATGACCCTTCTGTTCGACATAAAGAACTGGAAATGGTCGCAACTGCTTGTGGATACACTGGGTCTTGACATGGAGAAGCTTCCCGAAGTCTTTGCATCAACCTCTGTGGTATCTACTATTTTGCCCGGTGTGGCCAAGGAGCTGGGCCTCTCCGAAAAGACGCTGGTTATCAGGGGCGGCGGAGATGGTGCCTGCGCCTGTCTGGGGGCCGGTGTTGTAAGTTCTGACGAGGCTTATCTCTATCTCGGCTCCTCGAGCTGGATTAGTACTTGCTCAAAAGAACCAGTTTTCGACGAGAAGTCGAGAACCTTCAATTTTGCTTACCCGATAGAGGGATACTATTGTCCGTGTGGCACCATGCAGGCTGGAGGCGCATCTTACCACTGGGCCAAAGACGCTCTCTGCCAGCTCGAAGAAGAGAAGGGAAAATCGCTCGGTCTCAGCACCTTCACTTTGATGGATGATCTGGTTGACAGCACCAAACCGGGAGCTGGAAACCTGATCTTTTTGCCTTACCTTCTCGGCGAACGTAGCCCACGCTGGAACATAAACGCCAGGGGGGCCTTCATAGGGCTTTCCTCAACGCACAGGAAACAAGATATGCTGAGGGCCGTCATGGAGGGGGTTACTTTCAACCTGAAGATAATCCTGGATATACTGGAAAAGGACGGCAAGTTTGATAAAATAAGGTTGATAGGCGGTGGAGCTAAAGGAAGAAATTGGAAACAGATCGTCGCGGATATCTTTGGTAAAACAGTGACTATTCCTGAGTATTTGGAAGAAGCAACTTCAATGGGTGCAGCGATCATAGGAGCCGTCGGCGCTGGAGAAATGACGCTGAAAGAAGCATCTACATTTGTCAAGGATGTGCAGTTCATTTCGCCGAGAATGGAAGTTCACGAGAAATATCTGAGGCTCTTTGAAGTGTTCGATAAAGCATACATCTCTCTTATCGAAGTTTATGAGGATCTTGCGGAGATGTGATTCATTTTTTCTAGGCCAAACCTGCATCTCTTGAAGTGACACCAAACGAAAGAAGGGATTTCATTATGCTGTTTAATTCGGACAGAAGAATAGTACTAGATAGAGCTAGCCCGGTTCCACTTTATTACCAAATATACAGGATAATTTCCGACTATATGAAGGAACCGGGTGTTGTAGGCAGGAAACTTCCGACCGAAGAAGCTATGATGAAAGTCTTCGATGTCAGCAGGGCAACTATCAGGAGAGCGCTCCAGGCTCTGGAAAGTAGCGGCCAGATAGCCAGAAGGCGAGGAAGGGGGGCAATAGTTACCAACAATGCTTCCCAGGAGCATCTTACCACTATAAGAAGTTTTACTGAGCAAATGAGGCTCGAGAACCACGTACCCATTACGCAGGTAGTCGATGTTCGGAAGGTTCCGGCCGATCTAGAGCTGGCTAAACGCCTTGGCATAGCCGAGGGCGAGGAGCTGCTTCAGGTAACCAGATTGAGGGGCAATGAATCTTACTTTCCTCTGGCACTTTTTATTTCCTACCTTACCTCCAGGAGCGGATTGACAGGCGATGAAAACTTCGAAGGATCTCTGTATGAACTTATGAGGTCGAAAGGCTCGCCAGTCGTCGATGGAGACGCAATAATAGAAGGAAGACTGGCCGAGGGCAAAATTGCCGAACTTTTGAAAGTGGAGAGCGGCTCTCCGATACTTTATTACGAAAGGTTGGGTTCGACGATAAACAACGAGCCGGTCGAGCTTGTACAGTGCTGGTACGAAGCGAGGCACTACAAATTCCGGATCCATCTTTCAACCAGAAAATGAAGGGAGAAAAATAATGAAGAAAAATGGAATATTGAATAAGGAAATCTGCAACTTAATAGGTTCGATGGGACACACAGATCTCATGGTTATCTCCGATTCCGGTCTTCCCATAGCTCCGGATAGATACCGGATCGACTTGAGTATAGTCGGGGGAAAACCCGGTATCTTCGATGTTTTAGAGCCCGTTCTGGAGGAACTGGAAATAGAGAGAGTGATCTTCTCGCAAGAGATTAAAACCGTCAGTCCCGAGACTCTAGAAGAGACCATTAAGAGATTGCCCGAAGATATAGAGATCGAATTCGTTCCACACACGAAATTCAAAGAGCTTACCAACACACAATCAAAAGGAGTAATAAGAACGGGTGAGCAGATCCCTTATTCGAGCGTGATACTGGTCGCCGGAGTAACTTACTGAGTCATGCTTTTACAACTGGCAAACGACATTCATATAAAGAGCGATTTCTTCAATCTCGCCGTGAAAGTGGCTTCTCATGTAGATATCATAGAAGTAGGCACTCCGGCACTTCTGGCACACGGGATGGAACTGGTCAGAGAAACGAAAGCGGCTTTCCCCAAGCATAAAGTGCTAGCGGACGCCAAGATCGTCGATGGGGGATATCTAGAAGCCACGATGGCTTTCCAAAGCGGTGCAGATATCGTTACAGTTTTAGCCTTTGCCCCTGTTAAAACTATCCAGGAGACTGTCAAGGCTGCAGACGAATTTGGAAGGCAGATTATGCTCGACACACTCTCAGTCGAATCGATCGAGGAGTTTGCCTTGAAGGTAGCTCCGTTCTCGCCGGGTTACGTTTGTCTTCACGCTTCGGCCGATCTGAGTGGTGTTGGCGAGGACTCGCATTTGACAGGTTACGCCGAAAAGATTGTGATTCTCAGAAGAGTCCTTCCACACACTATGATAGCTGTTGCAGGCGGAATTTCTCTGGACAATCTCCAGGTTCTGCTTTCGCTGAGACCGGACATTGTAATAGCCGGAAGATCTATCTCGAGGGCCGAAAACCCAGAAGAAACGGCGGCCACCATGAAAATGAGAGTGGTGGGATCGAAATGAATTTCAAAGAAACATTAGAAAAGGTGCTAGATGAGATTGGCTCGATACTCTCTGGAGTAACAGATGAATCAGTTGAAGCGCTAGCTCTAAAAATACTGGGCGCTGAAAGGATCTTTCTTTTTGCAATGGGAAGATCGGGATTGGCTATCAAAGCCTTCGCCATGAGGTTGATGCACCTCGGTCTGAAGGTCCACGTAGTGGGGGAGGTTTCCACTCCCTCCATAGGCCAGGGTGATCTGCTCATAGTGGGCACGGGCTCGGGCGAGACTCCTTCGGTGGTTCTTAATTGTAGAAAGGCCAAGGAGCTGGGAACAGAAATAGCTGCCATCACCGCCAGCAAAGAGTCTTCGGTGGGTTGTCTAAGTGGTCTTGTAATCGTTATACCGACAAAGACACTAAAGGTACCGGAAAGGAAAGGTTTCTCCTCGATGCAGCCCATGGGCAATCTTTTCGAGCAGTCGCTTCTCATACTCACCGATATAGTTGTGATGAGACTTATGGAAAAGCTCGGCATGGACTCGAAAGAAATGTTCAAGAACCACGCCAACCTTGAATAAGGAGGTAGCGAAATTGAGATACAGAAAAGTGAAAAAGATAGAAGAGAAGTTGTCGGCCCTCGGTTACGGTTGCTGGGGTATTTCCGGCCCATCTTTCTGGGACGGGACGACCGACGATGATTCGATCAAGACGATACGCAAAGCCGTGAGCGAGGGTATAAACTTTTTCGATGTAGCTCCGGTTTATGGGTTCGGTCACGCAGAAGAGGTTCTTGGAAAGGCAGTCAAGGGTATGAGGAACGATATATTCATCGCGACCAAGTGTGGCCTCGTCTGGGATCAACAGAACAGGATAAGCAACTGCCTGGAGCCGGAAAGTATCAGGCGTGAGATAGAGGCCAGCCTGAGGAGGCTCCAGACTGACCGTGTGGACCTTTACCAGCTTCACTGGCCTGATCCCCGGGTGGATATAGAAAAGACGATGGATGCGGTAAATGATCTAAAAAAGGCCGGTATGATAAGGTACATAGGCCTTTCTAACTTCTCTCTAGCCCTGGCCGAAAGGGCAATGAAAGTTTCGGATATCGTCAGTATGCAGGGATTGTACAACATGCTCGAAAGGAACCCAAAAAGCTACCACAACATACCTCTCGAATATGCGGTGGAAAAAGAGGTCCTTCCATTCGTAAAAAGGAACGAGATGGCCTTTTTTCCTTATAGTCCGCTCTTTCAGGGACTCCTGACGGGAACTTTCGATCTGGAGAGAAAGAACTTCAGTTCAAGCGACGTTAGATCGGCCAATCCCAAATTGAGCGGCCCGGATTTCGAGAAGTATTATTCGGTGGCGAAGGAACTCAAAGCAATTTCCGAAGAGATTGGGAAGCCCCTGAGTCAAATCGCCATTAATTGGCTCCTCCACCACGAAGAAGTTACCTCGATCATCGCCGGTGCACAGAACATAGCCCAGCTTGAGCAAAACCTCGGTGCTGTTGAATGGGAGATTGACGACGGGCTTTATGGCAGAATCGAAACGCTAATAAAAAATTCTGGAATAGATCTGTGAGGTGTCACATGAAAGCCGCCTACGTGAAAGCTCCCTTCCAGTTTCAGATAAGAGAAGTCGAACTCCCTGAGCCGGGGCCAAATGACATTCTGCTTTCGATAAAGGCTTCCGGAATCTGCGGGACCGACCTCCATATAGCCCGAACCGAGGCCAGGGACTGGCAGCCCTTCGGCCACGAGATCGTTGGCCTGGTCGAAAAGACAGGTTCCAACGTCAAAAATGTTTCGGTCGGCGATAAAGTAGTGGTTGAGAGCGGTTCTTTTTGCGGTAAATGCGCCAATTGCAGAAATGGTCGCGTTGATCTATGCCATGACAGAACACCGAACGTTTTCAGTCGGGTCGAGAGTGACGGTTTCGCCATGGGTTTCGCCGAGAAGATAATCGTTGACAGTCAGAACGCTGTCCCTTTCGAGGGAGTCTCCTTCCTGGAGGCCTCTCTCGTAGAACCTATGGGAGTCGCTCTGGATTTGAGCTATACGGTTAAGCCTGAATTGAACGACGATGTGCTGGTCGTCGGTCTGGGACCGATCGGACTTATGGCTATTCAGATCGCGAAGGTCATGGGTGCCAGACGCGTCTTCGCAGCCAACCACTCCCGTTCCAAAATCAGGATCGACGTGGCCAAACAACTGGGTGTGGACGAAGTGATAGAGGTGGATAAGACGCCCATAAGTTCATACCGATTCCCCCGTGGCGGAGTGGACAAAGCACTTGTGACAGCTCCTCCTTATGTCATACCCGAGGTGCTGAGAGTCATGAACTATGGAGGTGTCGTAGGGTTCATCGGTATTGATTATGGCGAAGGCCGATTCATAACTTTCGACGCCAATACCTTCCATTTCAACAAACTCCAGCTCAGAGCCTCGCATGCCGTGCCTGCCCTTTACTTCCCCATCTGTATCGATATGATCAAGAGCGGTGCGGTGAACGTGAAGCCCCTGATAACCGACACTTTCACACTCGAAGATATAGAGATAATGATGAAGAGGGCCGAAAAGGAAAAGGACAGGGTAATTAAAGCAGTTATGATCGGCCGAAATTAACGAAAAAAGTGGCTGCCTCCCGCAGTACCCATCTTTTGAAAAGTATTGAAGACAGGTGTCCGGTGGGCAGCCACTTCACTTTACAATCCGGTATCGCCTGCGATAGTTCAAGGGTCGATTTCTTGGGAATGAAGATGTCGAAAAGTGCACCTGTGAGCAACGTGGGGCATCTCACGAACCTGGCATAAGTAAGAGGATCGTATTCAAGGCAGGATATAGGGGCGCTCCCCAGTTCCACTTCGGGACCTTCGAGAGAAGCGGTGTAGTCGTGAAAGATTTTCCCGTGCATCTCAAGGCACTTATCTCTGTTGCAGGAACCGTCCTCTTCGTATTTAACTCTCATAACCCCCGTAACGAAGCTCTTCCATGTTATGTGATAGAAATTTCCTCCGGTAACCGTCAGTGAAAGCCCGGAGATGCCTCCGTCGATGGCGGCCGTAATAACTGCGATGAAACCTCCGAAGCTGTAACCCATAAGGTAATAGGGGGGAGAACAGGTCGCTCTTAGATACTCCAGACTGGTCATGGCATCCACCACGGCGTTCTCGAATCTATCACGCAGTACGTCGGTGCGGGGATCGAGAAACAATTGGCCCGACCTGTATCCGTCCGGTGTTCTCTCGAAATGGTAAGGCAAGATCATCATCGCGCCCGAAAGGCCGTATCTGCCGAAATTCTCGGGAAACCAGCGCAGGTACTCAAGGTTTCGCTCTCCTCTGCCGTGAAGGAAAAGGACAGTTCCTTTCTCGCCTTCCCTGTATATATAAAGGGGGATTTGATCGTTCTCGAGAAAGCTGCATGGGAAGTTCGACCTAAGAACGACACGTTCATTCCTTCCCGAACGCTCTTTCTCGATAACCGAAGTCTCTCTGGAATAACGTTTGGCGAAAATCTCCTTT
>MPOY01000314.1 GCA_001896715.1 Methanoculleus sp. EBM-46 | reverse complement strand
GGGAACTACACGATCACCTACCAGGTTCCCGTGAGGGATAACCATCTTGTTGCGATCTTCGATACGCCGTATGCCGTAACCGTTGCCCTTCCCGAGGGGCTCGACGTCAAGAATCCGCTCATCGGTATGGTCAGCCCCGGCGGGGCCGTCTCGCCCGGACCGAACGAGACCATGGAGATAACCTGGGACCGGACAGATGCCGTGGAGGTCCGTTTCTACGCCCCCGAGCGCGAGATCCTGCTCACCACATTCGGCACCATATGGCTCTCGGTCGCCATCGTTCTGCTCCTCCCCTACTTCATATCGTGGAGGAGAGACGGCGGATGATCGATATCGTCGCCGCATCGTTCCTGATCGGCCTCTCCGGAGCTGCATCCCCCGGCCCCATGACCGCCTCGATCCTCGGTCTCGGTACACGGCGACCCGGGCCGTTCGTTGCGGGGCTTATCGCGGGGCACGCTGTCCCGGAGGCCGCCATGGTCGTGGCCATAGCCTACGGCGTGCGTGACATCCCGTACATCGATCTGATCGCTCTCATCGGGTCGGGCGTCCTCATAGCGTTCGGCGTCAGCCAGCTCCTCCACGCCGGCGATACCCTCGCCGCGAGCAGAGAGACCCGTGCGCCGGTCGCCGTCGGGGTGGCCTGCACGCTCGGCAACCCTTACTGGTGGGTCTGGTGGCTCACGTTCGGCGTCGGGTTTCTCGCACTCCACCCGTCGTTTGCTGCGTTCTACGTCGGGCACATCGGCGCGGATATCGCCTGGCTCGGGCTCCTTACATTCGCGGTCTCACGGGGAGCAAACGTGCTCGGCCCTCATTATAAAAAAGTGGTGCAGGCGAGCGGACTCGCCATGGTTCTCTTCGGGCTGTACTTTATCCTGACGGTGTTTTTGCCTTGATGTCTATCCCGAACCGTTCGGCGTTCGCATCGGCGACTGCCTGGATATGCGCGATCACGTCGTCCTGCCGGGCGGGCTTGAAGAGGTGGCGGAAGCGCTTCTGTTTTGCGAGGTACTCCTCGACCGGTTTGCGCCTCACCTTCTTTACCTTCTCCACCTTGCCGTTGACTATCTCGTAGTTCACCCAGAGGCCGGTATCGACGGCGAGTTTACCCATCGCAAGCGTCTCGCCGGACTCAAAACCCCACCCCGTGCAGCAGGGGGTATGCACCTGGATGTAGCAGGGGCCGGGGGTGTTGATCGCGCGTTCGACCTTCTTCATGAAGTCGGCCGGGTAGGCGACCGAGGCGGTCGCAACGTAGGGTGCACCGTGGGCGGCAAGGATCGCGGGCATATCCTTCTTCGGGAGCAGATTTCCCGGCGAACACGTGCCCGCAGGGCTCGTCGTGGTGCTCGCGCCGTAGGGCGTCGCACCCGACCGCTGGATCCCGGTGTTCATGTAGGCCTCGTTGTCGTAGCAGATGTAGGTGATGTCGTGGCCCCGCTCGAAGGCGCCGCTGATGCAGAGCACCCCTATATCGAACGTGGCTCCGTCGCCGGCGACGCAGACAACCTTTTCGCTGCGCCCCTGCTTCTTCAGCGACGCCTCGATGCCCGATGCAACCGCCGCAACGTTCTCGAAGAGCGAGTGGATCCAGGGAACTTCCCAGGCGGTCTCGGGGTAGGGTGTGGAGAAGACTTCCATGCATCCCGTCGAGGCGGCGATGATGACGTTCTTCCCGGTCGCCTTGAGGAGGAGCCGGGCCGCAAGCGCAGGTCCGCACCCTCCGCACGCCCGGTGCCCGGCCGAGAAGAGTTCGCATCCCTGCTCTTTTTCAGCCATTCAGAGCACCTCCGTCCGTAATCCGTAAAACATATCTCCTTTCCC
>MPOY01000366.1 GCA_001896715.1 Methanoculleus sp. EBM-46 | reverse complement strand
GGTCACGTAGAGGATAGCATCTGCCGGTACAGTTGAACTACTGGTAGTGAATGTCGTATCAGCACCATAAACGGTTCCCGCACTGTTGGATGCCACTGCACGGTAGTGATACGTCGTTCCGGGCGAGAGACTCATGAGAGATTGGCTGAACGTGCCGGTCGAACTCTTTGTCTGAGTACCTATTGTCGAACCATACGATGTTGTGGTGCCGTACTGGAAGTAAACCGTGCATGAAGACGCTCCCCCCATCGATGAGAGGTAGCCGTTCAGGGTGGCCGACGAAGAGTTGACTGAGGTCGTGGAACTCGTGCTAACTAAAGGTGAGGTAATGGGTGTGAGAGTTATGACATAATTTTGCAACGACAACAAATCTCCATTGAAGACATCCAGATCCACATCTCCTTCGATTCCCGAAACTTGGCCTTTATCACTGTATTGCCAAAAAGCCCAGTTCGTCCATATTCCAATGTTAGGGTTCAAATTTGGATCATCTGTCCAATGTGCAATCCATAGATCGTTCCGACTTATGTCTTGATTTAGATAGTTTGTTGCATAATTTGAATTCACATAGATTATCGGAAAAACACCCGTTTTGGTGCTGACAGTGGAGATCCAGGTTTTCACCCACTCAGAGAGATATTCTTTTCCCAAAGAGGTATCACATTCTAAATCTAGTACAGGTCTGAGATATCCTTGGGAGATATAATCCCCCGCGACCTCGACGAAATAATTCGCTTCATCTATAGCACTGTTCCCCAAGTCCGGCCTGGCAAAGTGATATGCGCCAACAAGTATTCCATTTGTTGCTGCTCCATTCATATTTGTTATAAACTTGGAGTCGGTTTGTCCGTCACCTTCTGTCGCTTTAACAAAAGCAAATGAATAGCCGGAGTTGTGGACGCTATTCCAGTTAATATCTTTTTGCCAACGTGAAACGTCGATACCAAGTGGTCTGCTATTACCAGATGCCTTGGTTGTAAATGATTTATAGTTACTAGCTTCGATTGTTGTAGGATACGCGATAATCGCCCGGTAATTGTATGTCGTCGCCGGGAAAAGGCCGGTAACGGTAATCTCAAACGTGCCGTCCCCAGAAACAGACTGTGAAGGGGAGTACAAATCCTCCGATGGCGCACTTTCTTTGTCATATTTAAACCAGACGGTATACTCGGTCCCCGACACCGTGTTCGATAAGCGACCCCGGAGCACCGCACTCGTTGCCGATACATCTGAGTCATCGATTGCAAGAGTCTCTATGATGGGAGATATTGGTGTAGGGGGAGAGTCGGACCCTCTATCAACAATATGAGCATCAAACGACGTCAACCCTCCTCTGAGAGTATTATCACCCGTGTAAAAGACTAGGTGTAGGTGGTTGTTATCCGTTCCTGTGCTTGAGATATCGCCTAAATGAGTTGAAGAAGTGACCTCATCCCCCGGTTCGACCCGAATATTGTCCAGATGAAGGTATGCACTGTACCACTTGTTCCCGCCGTATTCATGTTCAATAATGACTTTACCATACGTTCCCGGAGAACCGTCAACAGGCTGTCCATTATATACACCATATCGGTCTGCTACGATTCCTGAGGTGACAGCATACACGGGTTTACCGTCATCCGCATCGGTATCGCCGCTCTTGTGAAGGTTGACGTCCCAAGCATAGGTATCATCCGAACCGCCAATTCCACCGCCGAGTACGTGACCGCCTGTGTTATGCTGGTTAAATCTCCACCTCTCCGTATCTCCAAAGAGCTCTATACTTTTCTTTACCATCAACGGACCTTCGACTGGAGATAGTACATCCAGTGGGCGACCCGTTGGATAAGAGGAAACTACGTTGAAATCGAAACTTTCGCTTGCGGTATGCCCTCCATCAGATGTGATCGCCCAGATATTCCACCGATATCTATGATTCGCGATGAGATCAATTGGAGAGTCGATACTCACTAGCTCATTGCCTGAACCAGTGAAGTACTGGTTGCCAGCCAGTGAATCGAAGACCAGTTGGTTTGTTTCAAGATCACGGATGAATAGTGCATACTTCTCCGTGTTTTCATACTTTCTCCATTGAAACTGCGCTTCGGTTGGAATTACGTATTTACCATTAATAGGTGCAACTAGAGTAGGAATGTTGGCAGGTGGATTGGGAACTGGAGTGTTCGTCTGGAAATATAACGTCGCTGAAACGGCACTTTCCTGTCCGGACTTAACTGCCTGCATGTTCCAGCGATATTTCTCTCCGCTTACCAGAACCCCGCTTGGAACCGTCCATGATGTGCCGTAGATGTTGTTCTGG
>MPOY01000059.1 GCA_001896715.1 Methanoculleus sp. EBM-46 | reverse complement strand
GTTTGCAGCCTTCGGGGCATGGTTTTTCGCCGGCTATCGCCATGACCGCCCCATTCCCCGGAGGGAGCGGGGTTGCCGGAGAGGTATATCGATGTCCTTTCACAGGCCGGTCCGGGAGGGGGATGGGTATGCATGAGCGGCCTCCCTGTGGGAGAGCCCGCGCCCCTCTCCCGGTTCATCCCCCCCGGGGGAACCTCTCACCCCTGCGCGGGGCGTTTCCGGTCGGGGTCCATGTAGGAGACCTCAAACCCGGGGACGACGACCCGCACCACCGGCACCGGGGTTCTTGAGAGATCGCAGACGCAGACCCGGTCCGCATAGGGGCTGATCTCTTGAAGCGCCCGCTCGATATCGAGGTCGAACCGGTTGGTGCTCACGTCGGGGATATCCCTGATATCGACGGCCTCTGCATCGGCAAACCACATCCGGTTGATCCGCTTCAGCCGTTCGTAACCCGCCTTCCTGATGACCATCTCCCGCTGAGGGTCGGTGCGGCCGCCCTGGAGATAACTCCCGCGGCTCTGGGCAACCTCGGTCAGGGCGCGGAGCGCCGCGATCTCCGGGCAGGCATGCGTCCCCGACCCGATGACGATCATCGCCGGATCCCTCGTGACGGTATCGTCCGCAGCGGCCGCAACGGTGGGGATGCCGGTCTTCCCGTCGAGCAACCAGAGGTGGATCTCGATACCGTTCTCCTCGAACCGGTCGAGAACTTCCCGTGCGGCGCAATCGTTCCCGATGGTGAGACGGTGGCCGAGGTCATGCCTCTGCTCGGCGAGGCTGAGCGCATCCCGTTCGATCACCTCAAAGAGGGCGTGCAGGATCGCCTCTTCCATGACGTTTCCCGATGCAAGCCCGTTTGAATCGCTCCGGAAGAGCGGCACGGCCATACCGAGCGAGTCGTAGGGATGGAAGACGGCGTTGCTCGGGACATAGGCCTCCTCGTCGTTCAGTATATCCCATACCGGCGTCCAGTGGAGCTTCTCCCCCTGTTCGAGTTTGCGCGGGACGAATAGATCCTCGGGATGTACGGCCCGCCCGGGGCCGATCTCCTCGTAGGTTGCATACTCCATCCGGTCACCCCGGTACTCGGCACAGTACCGCTCGAGTGCCTCCATCATCGCCGAGACCCTGGCGTGGATGGGCTCCTTCCCCTTCCCCGCGTGGACGCGGGCTGCCCCGCGGGCTGCCCCCGGCCGGACCGCCGTAAAAACCGGGATCCCGAGGCGGTCGAGAGGGGTCACGTCGACGATCTCCGTCACGCCGATCTCCGCCATCAACGGTTCTACAGCGGCATAGGTCTCCTCGGGAGACCTGGAGCGGTGCGTTCCGTCAAAGTAGAGTTTCTCTACCGGGTGAATCATGATTGCCATTTAAAGTACCTTGGAGGTGATACCTTAATAGTATGGCAGGTATACCCTACCCACGTATGAGCACGGATGATGTGGTGGTGGGCGCAATCGTTCGGTATCCCCGCACCGGCACGACGGGAAAGGTTCTCCGGGTCGAGGATATCGACGGCCGGCGGTATGCCGAACTCGACAGCACCGGACTCTATTACCGGGTTGACGAGCTCGTCGGCGCCGACCGCACGACCGGACCCGTGGAGAGGGAGGGGCACTCCCTGGAGGATTACCTCGCGGAGCACATGGAGTTCAAAGAGCAACTGGAACAGGTGTGGGAGAAAGGGATCGACCAGAGCTGTGAAGGCGGCGGGTAAACCGCCCTTCATCACCGCTTTTTGATCAGGGCGTGAAATCTCCGGCATCAACCGGGGGGCAGTTGGTCCGCGGGGGGGTTACCCCTCGATCGGTATGGTGGTGAGTTTCACCGCCTCGACGCCCTTCTGCGCCATCAGTCGTTCCGTAATATCTTTCAGCACCGCTCCATCACCGCGGATCAGGATGACCTCAAGGCACCTGTTGTGGGTCACGTGCGAGTGAAGGGATGCCTGGATGATATGGGCATACTGGTGCTGGATCTCGGTGAGCGTCTGAAGCAGCCCGCGCTGGTCATGGTCGTAGACCATGGTGATGACGCCCTGACGCTCCCCTTTCACATCGGAGATCCACTGGTAATGAGTGATGTAACTCCGTATTGAGTCCCGTATCCCTTCCGAACGGGAGGAATACCCCCGGAGGCTCAGGATCTCGTCGAATTTATCAAGAAGGTTCTTGGGTAGAGAGATCCCGATACGTGAAAGCTCGGTATCACCTGACATACTGTAACCAGTTTTCATATCTCTCCTGGTAAGGTATAAATTTTTGCTCACATTCCGGCGCATTATTCATACTTCGTATGCCCCGAAAAAGGCAGCAAAATAGGGGGCCGCCCGGATGTGCGATAAGAATGCAACCGGGGCCGGAGAGATGATCCTCACCGATTATGTATAAGTAGTGTCACTCTATATTGGATAAGGAGGTTCGAAAACTTTTGCGAGATGCATTCATTCCCGGTGTCAATATTGGGCTCGTGGGTCATGTCGATCACGGCAAGACCACCCTGGTCAGCGCGCTGACCGGTACCTGGACTGACCGGCACAGCGAGGAGATCAAGCGCGGCATCTCCATCCGGCTCGGTTACGCTGATACGACTTTTTACCGGTGTGAGAGATGTGAGGGGGCGGAGGCCTACACCTCCCGGCCCGAGTGCCCGAGTTGCGGGGGAAAAGCGGTCCCGTTCCGGACGGTCTCGTTCGTCGATGCTCCCGGCCACGAGACGCTGATGGCGACGATGCTCTCCGGTTCCGCGCTGATGGATGGCGCGATGCTCGTCATCGCTGCAAACGAGGTCTGCCCGCAGCCCCAGACCAAGGAGCACCTGATGGCGCTCGAGCTGATCGGTATCAAGAAGATCGTCATCGTCCAGAACAAGATCGATGTGGTCACCCAGGCCGAGGCGCTCGAGCACTACAAGCAGATCAAACGGTTCATCAAAGGCACGATCGCCGAGAGCGCGCCCATCATCCCCGTCTCCGCGCAGAAAGGGGTCAATATCGGCGCCCTGATCCAGACCCTTGATTCGATCGTCCCGGAACCAGCCCGGAACCCGGAGATTGACCCTGTGCTGTTCATCGCACGGTCGTTTGATATCAACAAACCGGGCTGCAGCTGGCGGGACGTGAAGGGCGGCGTCATCGGGGGGTCGCTCATCCGCGGCATCCTGCACGAGGGTGACGATATCGAGATCCGGCCCGGCCGGCAGGTCCAGGTGGAGAACCGGATGAAGTGGGAGCCCGTCGAGACAAAGATCACCTCCATCAACGCCGGCAAGACCCGGGTGACCGAGGCCGCGCCCGGGGGCCTCCTTGGCGTTGCGACGAAACTCGATCCGGCGCTGACGAAGAGCGACGCCCTCGCCGGGCAGGTGGCCGGGCTCGTGGGGAAGCTGCCGCCGGTATGGGAGCGGCTGAAGTTCGATGTCACGCTCATGGACCGGGTGGTCGGTGCGGATAGCGAGCAGATCATCGAGCCCCTGAAGCATAAAGAACCGTTGATGCTCTCGGTCGGCACCGCGGTCACCGTCGGGGTGATCGTGAACACGAAGAAGAACCAGGTGGAGGTCCAGCTGAAGCGGGCGGTCTGTGCGGAGGTCGGCGCGCGGATTGCCATCAGCAGGCAGGTCGGCGGGCGATGGCGGTTGATCGGCATGGGCGTTCTGGTCGAGTGAGGGTGCTCCTCGATACGAACGCCCTCCTGATGCCGGCCCAGTTCGGGGTCGACCTGTATGACGAGCTTCTGGCCCTCTTTGGGGATTTCGAGCCGATCGCGCTCGAAGAGGTGGTCGGCGAGCTCTCGGGACTTGCGCGGGGCCGGGGCCGCGATGCGGCAGCCGCCCGCGTGGGCCTTGCGCTGGTCCGGCGTTCGACGGTCGTGCCGAGCGGGAGTACCGCCGAGGGCGTGGATAACCGGGTGATCGAGTATGCCCGGCGGGAAGGGTGTACGGTAGTGACGAACGACCGGGAACTCCGGAACGCTCTCCTTCGCGAGGGAGTCGACGTCGTCTCGATGCGAAGGCAGAAGACGCTGGAGTTGTTGAGGGGATAAACTATGTATTACAAGATGACGCTGGAGGATAAGGTGCGGGTTCCGCCCCACCGCCTCGGGGAAGACCTTGGTGCGGTCATCCTCAATGTACTGCAGGAACAGCTGGAAGGCAGCATCGCAAAGGAGATCGGTATCTTCATTGCGGTCACGAAGATCATCGATATCGGCGAAGGGGAACTGATCCCCGGGGACGGTGCCGTCTACTACGACGTGCGGTTCGAGGCGGCGGTGCTCCGCCTGGGGCTCCAGGAGGTGATCGAGGGCGAGGTGGTCGAGACGACAAGTTTCGGCGCGTTCGTCAGCCTCGGGCCGATCGATGCCATGCTCCACGTGAGCCAGATATCCGATGAATATATCAACTACGACGAGAAGAACGGCAGGCTGATCTGCCAGGACTCAAAGCGCTACATCGCCGTCGGTGATGCGATCCGGGCCCGGGTCGTTGCTCTCTCGTTGAACGAACGCGAGCCACGCGAGAGCAAGATCGGCCTCACCATGCGTCAGCCGGGGCTCGGGACCTCGGTCTGGCTGGAAGAGGATCTCGAAGAGGAGAAGCAGAAAGGAGCAGCGTGATATGGTCGTCCGTAAGAAGGTGGTCAAGGTCTGCCGCGAGTGCCATCGGGTCGTCGAAGGAGAGGCCTGCGTCATCTGCGGCACGGCCAACCTGAGCGAAGACTGGGCGGGCTACGTCGTCATCATCGATCCCGAGCATTCGGATATCGCAAAGAAGATGAAGATCACCCTGCCCGGCCGGTACGCACTGAAGGTCCGTTGATGCTCAGGCTTCCCGAAACGCACCGGGATCTCTTCAAAAAGCCGTTCGGCACCCTTTATGGAAGTATCGGCGAACTTCTCCCCCGGCTTTCGGGCCGGGCGGTCTACGCCGTCGGCGATGTGGTGACCCATAACCTCCTCGACGCCGGGGTCATCCCTGACGTCGCCATCATCGACGGCTATACGATGCGCCTGCCCTGCACCCGCCTGCCCCTGTTCCGGGCGAGACGGCGGTTGACGGCGAAGAACCCCGCCGGGACGATCACCGACGAGCTCGCGGGCGCGATCGCCGATCTGGTCCGGGGTCCGCCGGGAGTGCTCTTCGTCGACGGCGAGGAGGATCTTGCGGTCATCCCGCTCGTCCTTGCAGCGCCGGACGGTGCCGCCATCCTCTACGGTCAACCGGGAGAGGGCGTCGTCCTCCGGATCGTCGATGAACCGGCGAAACGGGAGGCCAGGTTCATGCTGACCTGTTTCGTGCGCGAGTAGGGTGCGGCCAGCCCCATACCATAATTTAAATAAATCTGTCAACAACATTTTAGGGATATCGATGGATTTCGAAATTACCCGTGACGTGAGGAACGAGGTGTTGAGCCGGAGGGAACTTACGTTTACCCTCACCTTTGACGGCCCGACCCCCTCGCGGAAGAGCATCCAGGAGAAGCTCGCCGCAATGCTGAATAAGAACGAGAACCTTGTCGTGCTGGACCTTGAGCGGACCCGATTCGGGGCGATGGAACTCTCCGGCCGCGCCCGGATCTACGACGACGAGGAGAGGAAGAAGTCGACCGAGCGGGGATATCTGCTCAAGCGCGGCGAGCCGAAGGCCGAGAGCGAGGCGTGAAGGGCATGGCGGTCAAGAGACACGAGTGCTACGAACTCAAGGGAGATAAGGTCGTTCTGCAGAAGCGCCACTGTCCCCGGTGCGGCCCCGGCGTCCTGATGGCGGAGCACAAGGATCGGGTGGCCTGCGGCAGGTGCGGCTACACCGAGTTCCGGAAGTAGTTCCTCACTCTCCATACCTATACGGTCACGGCGGGAGATTCCGGCCGCGGCCATCTTTTTCGATGGGGCGATACCTGTTTTATGTCTGATGCGAGATCCGAAGACGGGCTGGTGCTGGGACTTGAGGGGACGGCGTGGAACCTCAGTGCCGCCCTCTTTGGAGAAGGGCTGGTCGCCCTCCACTCCTCCCCCTATATCCCGCAAAAGGGCGGGATCCATCCGCGGGAGGCCGCGCAGCACCACGCATCGGTGATGAAGGAGGTCGTCTCCCGGGTGCTCACGGAGCCGGAGCGTATCCGGGCGATCGCCTTCTCCCAGGGACCCGGTCTCGGCCCTTCCCTCCGGACGGTGGCGACCGCCGCGCGGGCCCTCGCGATCGCGCTTGGTGTGCCGCTCGTCGGCGTCAACCACTGCGTTGCTCACATCGAGATCGGGAGATGGGCGACCGGGTTTGCCGACCCGATCGTCCTGTATGCGAGCGGCGCGAACACGCAGGTGCTCGGCTTCTTGAACGGCCGTTACCGGATATTCGGCGAGACACTGGATATCGGGCTTGGGAACGCGCTCGACAAGTTCGCCCGGAGCCACGATCTCCCGCACCCGGGCGGCCCGGCCATCGAGCGGCTTGCGCGGGAGGGCGATTACATCGAACTCCCGTATACGGTGAAAGGGATGGATCTCGCCTTCTCCGGTCTCGTCAGCGCCGCCCAGGAGAGCACGGCCCCGCTCGAGGATGTCTGCGCGGGCCTGCAGGAGACCGCGTTTGCCATGTGCGTCGAGGTGACCGAGCGGGCGCTCGCGCATGCCGGCAAGGACGAGGTGCTGCTCGTCGGCGGGGTCGGGGCGAACGCGCGGCTGCAGGAGATGCTCCGGACGATGTGCGAGGACCGGGGGGCGTCGTTTGCCGTC
>MPOY01000009.1 GCA_001896715.1 Methanoculleus sp. EBM-46 | reverse complement strand
GCCTCGAGATTGTATCCGTGCACCTCGCACGCTGCAGAGAGCGCGGCGTAGGAGTTGTTTGCCTGGGGGATGTGGCGCCAGTAGATCTTCATGGCTGCTTTATTCCAGTCGTGGAGCATGCACATGCCGGGTTTCCCTGCACGGCATACGTATCCTGTACTCTCGCCGCGCATGCAATTAAGGTGACGACCCATAGGGTCCCGGGCATCGATGGGGGGAGAAGAGGCATGAGCGCACCGGCACCCCCTATCGATCGCTGCACCACGGATATCGCCGGCGTCGACGTTATCCGCCCCGGGAGAGGCTCGACGCCCACCACCGCGCCCACGCCCGGGCGTTTGGGAGCCGTTACGAGCAGACGACCTTTGGCGACCGGAAAGCGCACTTCGCCGGGGTCCCGCGGGTCGACCCTGCCCTCATCCGGCTACGGGGATCCGCGTGGGCTACTGCATAACCTCGATCTCCCCGGAGCATGTGGGCAAGATCGAGTCTCTCTTTATCGGCGAGGCATACCGCTCGCGGGGGAACGGCACGACCTTCATGAACCGGGCGCCTGCGTGACTGGACGGGAACGGTTCGATTGAGAACCGGGTCTCGGTCGCTGACGGGAACGAGGAGGCGTTCTCGTCCTACCGGCGGTTCGGGTTCTACCCCCGCCGGGCGGTGCTCGAACAGAAGAGGGAGTAGCGTGGAGGCCGCTACATCCAGAGAGAGTTCATCGCCACATGGGAGCGAGAGGAGTTCCGGCGCTGCAGGAGGGCATCTTCCCGTGGCGTGCCGGGCATCGCCGGTCAATCGCGATTCTGGCGGCAACGGGGACCCACCGCTCCTGTGCCTCCGGGAGAAGGGAGCCGGGAAAGTCATTCGGAGAACACCGGCCGGGCCTGACCGGGGCTCCGGCCATGGTGGTCGCATCGGCCGCATGGCGGGAGGAGACGGCCATCGTATCTTACCGGTATATGCCAGAACCCATCCTGCTTCACCACATTCTCTCGTAAGAGCACGTGTGAGGGAGAGCAGGAAGGGATAAGCTTATATATGCCACTGCGACATGTAGACATAACCGACTATCCATATCGGGCCGTCGGCAACACCGGGGGACCATCGTGATATCAGTCCTTTACGTCGATGACGAACCCGCTCTCCTGGAACTGACCAGGCTATTCCTGGAGCGGTATGGGAACTACTCAGTCGATACTGCGATATCTGCACTCGATGCCCTCGACATGATGAAGGCAGCCCCCTACGATGCCATCATCTCCGATTACCAGATGCCCGTGATGGACGGCATCGCGCTCCTCAAACACCTGCGGGCCGAGGACAGCAGCACCCCGTTCATCCTGTTCACCGGCCGCGGGCGTGAGGAGATCGCGATAGAGGCCCTCAACGCCGGTGCAGACTTCTATCTTCAGAAAGGCGGCGAACCGGGGTCGTTGTTCGCGGAACTGGAGCATAAGCTCCGCCTGGCGGTCGAGCGGCGGCGGATTGCGGATGAACTCAGCGAGTCCCGGCAGCGAATGACCGCCATCGTCAGCCACCTGCCGGATGCCACCTTCGCGATCGATCTTGAGGGGAAGGTCATCGTATGGAACCGCGCGATGGAAGAGATGACCGGTGTAAAAGAGGAGGAGATCCTGGGGACCGGGGACCACGCGTGTGCCGCCGCGATCTACAGGGCGAGACGGCCGATCCTCCTCGACTTCATCATAGGGAGGGAGGAGAAGATCAGAGAGTATTACCCCGACCTCACCGTAAAAGACGACAGGTTGATCACGGAGAACTACATCCCCACCCTCTACGGAGGAAGAGGTGCTCATGTATGGCTTGTCGCATCCCCGCTCTACGACGCGCACGGCACCATCACCGGGGCGATCGAGTCCATCCGCGACATCACCGACCGCAAACTGGCAGAGGAGGCGCTCCACAGGAGCGAGGAGAAGTACCGGACCCTGACGGAACAGACAAACGACATCATCTACCTGATGGACGTCAACGGTCGACTCACCCACATCGGCCCTCAGGTTGCCAGGTACGGGTATACTCCGGAGGAGATCATATCGCAGAACCTTTCCGTGTTTGTTGTCGAGGAAGATGTCGCAATCGTGGTTGATGATCTCGAGAAGGCCATAGCGACGGGAATACCCAGGTATACCGTATTCCGCGCGCGGGATAAATCCGGCAACATCTACTGGTTTGAGGATAGCGGCGCACCGGTCTTTGATGAAAACGGTGTCATTGTCGGGGTATCGGGGGCCCTGCGGGATATCACCGACCGGAGAAGGATCGAGCAGAAGCTGGTTGAGAGCGAGAGGATCTACCGATCGATCCTGGAGAACATGCGGGACGTCTTTTACCGGAGCGACCGCGAAGGCATTCTCATCATGGTGAGCCCCTCCGGGGCAGAGCTCCTGGGATACGGTTCAGTCGAGGAACTGCTCGGAAAGAAGATCGACTCGACGTTGTATGCAGACCGGGGAGAGCAGGATAGGTTCCTTGCCGAGATGGATAAACGGGGAGAGGTCGTCAATTACAGGGTTATCTTGAAGCGGCGTGATGGAAGCCCGATCCCCGTGGAGACGAGCAGCCGCAGGTACTACGACGAGAACGGGTGCTGCCTGGGCATAGAGGGGTTCTTCAGGAGTGCCCCCGGACCCGGGTTCAGAGGCGAAACCTCCGGCGAATACTCACGGTGTTGAAGTCTCCACCGATTGCACCTTGAGAGAGCCTGCTGCAACCGGGTGAGAGCCACGCGTGAGCCCGGGGGGTCGACCCTCGCGAAGGACGGGTCTTCGGCGCATCGCATGCCGGCGGGTATCAGGTGAACCGCCCGCTGCCTGAAGAGCGGGATCTCCGTGGATAAGGAGATGGGCGGGTTTTGCTCGCCGTTCCGGGGATAGGGCCGGGGGCCGTACCGCTCCTGCAGGTGATGGCGGCAAAGCAATACCGGTGCAACGATACTATGGATGAAGCGCCGTCGCCGGGCCATGCACGGACCAAACCCGGTAGACGGCAACCGAACGGTTGCAGGGGTGCTGTTCTTGCCCCCGCCCGGTTCATGACTGCGCTCATGGCGGGCGCGGCCCTGGTGCCCGGCTACAGCATCAACACGGATGCGATCGGCGTTCTCGGCCTCGTCTTCCTGGCGGCGTACGCCGTTGAGCTATATCGGTATCGCGAGCCTTCATGGCCCCGGCGGACTGGAGAGACCGATCATCTACCCCGCGCTCTTCTGGCTCATGGCATTCGGGGGCTCCCTCATGGCGCCGGCTATCTTCTCCCGGTCGCCTTGAAGAAGGTGTAGCAGAAGACTCCGTCCGGTTCCGCGGTGCGGTAAAGGTCGCGTATACCCTGCTCCCAGTCTTCCCGGCTCATCATCCCCCTGCCCACCGCATCCTCCCCGACGCCCTCGACCATGGCGGTGAACGTCAGCCGTGTGAACCCCTGGACAAGGTCCGGCCGGGTCGCGTCCGCGTAGACCGTCCGCGGGGAGACGCGGACGTCGCGGTATCCCGCACCGGTGACGAGCGGGTAGAGTTCTCTCCCGATCAGGGCGTTGCCGCCCATCTCCCGCTGGAGGTCGACGAGACACCCGATAGCCCGGCGGGCGCGGGGGCTATCCGGGTGGAAGTATGCCGACCCGTGATCTCCCTCGATCACCGTGATCGTGCCGCCCGCCCGGAGAAGGGGGCGAAGGCGCTCGAGAGCACGGAGGGGCTCCGCCAGGTGTTCGAGAACGAAACAGATGAAGATGTGGTCGAAACTCCCCGGAGGGCAGGGGAGGTCGTATATATCCCCGGCCCGGAAGGTGACGTTCTTCATCCCCTCTGCAAGAACACGTGCCCGGGCCGCGTCAAGCGACGCTGCCGATATATCGATCGATGTTATCCGCGCCTCCGGGCTGTTTCGTGCCAGGATCACCGTCTGGGCGCCGGTCCCACAGCCGGCCTCGAGCACCTCCGACCCCGCCGGGTAGCGGGTGTCGCCGTGGAGGAGCCCGGTCAGGGTCTCCGCCTGGTCGCGCAACCGCTCCGCTTCCCGCCCGGTATACCCGTGGACATACTCCCTGCCGCTCACTTTGCATCCTCGATAATCGTAGCACGAGTCCGATATTAAGCGTATCCGCGGCGGAAGGAGCACCGGTGGTGCGATCTGACGGGTTATCCGCGCCGATCGCGGTGATCGGCCCGGAGGAACTGATCCTGCATGGGCTGGTGTGCCTTTCATGCGGTCGGAAAGGTCCATTTTCATCTATCTCACCTCCCACGCCCGGAACAGAAAGAAAGGTTACTATAGGGGTTTGTCAAATAATCCTGCGTTGGCCCTGTGACAGATTCCTGCGAGGATGGGGATCGGATCTGCCCGGGAGAATTCGGATGATGTTATGGTGTGATTGGCCATGTCTGAACTCCTCACGATCCTCTTTCCCATTCTGGTCGGCTCCTGCGCTGTTTCGGCGCTCATCACCTATAGCCTCGGGGCATACGTTCTTGGACAGAACCCTTCATCGACCATCAACCGCCTCTTCTTTGCATTAGCCCTCTCCGCGACCTGCTGGGCTCTCGGGGAGTTCTTCATCTGGCAGTCGACCAGCTACGACGGCTATCAGTTCTGGCTGAGGATCAGCTCGTTCTGGAGTTTCGTCATTGCGTTAACCGTCCACTTCACGCTCGTCTTCACCAACCACCCCTTCGCACGGGAGGATAAGCGCTGGATCCTCCTTGTAATTCTCTATCTCCCTGCGCTCCTCATTGCCCTGATTGGTTTCTCCACCAACCTGATCTATACGGTGGTATTCCAGCCCGGAATGGGCTATATCTACCAGCCGGCAGCCGCAAGCCCTGCCTACCTGGCCTCGAGAGCCTATATTACCCTGGCGATAGTCTGGGGATTATACGTCGGCATCTCGTCTTTGCGGAGGGTGCGCACGAGGAGAGAGAGGCGCCAGCACCAGCTCATACTCACCGGCATTGTAACCGCTGCCGGTTTTGGCGCTATCTCAGGGCTGGTCCTTCCAGCTCTAGGAGTTTATACCGTCAACGTCGTCTTCATCGGGTTCGTCCTGCTCTCCCTCCTCATCTCCTACGCCATTCACCGGCATGGGCTGTTTGCCCTGAGCCCCCAGACTGCGGTCGTGGATATCCTCAAGGTGATGCCCGACGGCCTGCTTCTTGCCGATATGGACGGGCGGGTCGTCACGGCAAATGCATCGGCCGCAGAGATATTCGGTGTAGCCGGGGCGGATCTTCCCGGACAGCCGGTCAGGAGGTTCATCCCCGATACGACGTGCGACACGATCCGGGCCGCCATCGCGGAGCAGGGGAGGTTCTCCGATCTCGAGGCGACGCCTGGCGGCAGGGAGGGCCGCACCATCAGCATCTCCGGGGCTCCTGTCCGAAATCCGGATGGGGAGTCTGCCGGCGTCGTCCTGATCATCAGAGACATCACCCGCAGGAGGGCGGCGGAGACCGCCCTCCGGACGGCCAACCAGAAGCTCTCCCTCCTCTCCCAGGTGACCGGCCACGACATCGGCAACGATATCACCGGCCTTGCGTGGTACCTGAACCTCCTCTCCGAGGACCGGACGCATCCCGACGCCGGCACGTACCTCACCCGATCGGTCGATATCGTGGAGGATATCGCAAAGCACCTTGCGTTCTCGCGCGAGTGCCAGATGCTCGGCGCCTACCAGTCGGTCTGGCAACCGCTCGGGCCGATGATCGAAGGAGCCGTCGGCAGCATACACCACCCTGGAGTCGAGATTGCCGTCCGGGTAGCCCCGGTGGAGGTCTACGCCGACCCGCTCTCGCCGAAAGTCGTGTACAACCTGCTTGAGAATGCGCTCCGGCACGGAGGAGGAATCACCCGGATCTGCATAACGACCGCCGAAGGGGCTGATGGGATGATCGTCGTGGCGTTCGAGGACGACGGGGTGGGGGTCCCGGACGACGAGAAGGAGAGGATCTTTTGCTATGGGTACGGGAAGAACACCGGTTTCGGGCTGGCCTTCTCGCGGGATGTCCTCGCTGTAACCGATATTGCGATACGCGAGACCGGAACGGCGGGCCGGGGAGCCCGGTTTGAGATCCTCGTTCCTCCCCGGGCGTGGAGACGGTTTGAGGGAGCTCTCGCAGATCCGCAGGATGCTCAACCGGCCGGCCAATGAAGCGATAACCGCCGAAAAACGCCGGCACCCGATTTTATACAGGACCCAACATATTGTCACAACGATTAAATACTGCACGACCTGTAGTGACTTCCTTGCCGTGGGACAGAGCGTGTTCCACAAACCAGGAGATGAGACACCTATGAGAGGAACTGCCACGCAAGCGAAGGCGCGAACTATTGCACGGGGGAAGGACGTTGTGGATAGCTCGGTCAAAAATCCCCGGGGCGAAGATCTCGGGAGCATCAAAGACGTCATGATCGATATCAACGAGGGCTGCATCGCTTACGCCGCCCTCTCGTTCGGCGGCATCATGGGCCTCGGCGATAAGCTCTTCGCCATCCCCTGGGCGGCACTCCAGTACAATGCGGCCGATGACTACTTTGTCCTCGATGTGCCCAGAGATCAGCTGGAGAACGCACCGGGTTTTGATAAGAACAACTGGCCGACGACGGCCGAGCGCGAGTGGCTCACCCGCATGTACAGCCACTACGGGTATCCACCCTACTGGGAGCACCACTCCGGGCGCTGAGTCTGCCGGGACCAACCGGTCCCGGGTCAGGTGCGGGGCCGGCATGTTGACAGAGCGTGACCCCCGGCGACGACCGCAGGGGCACCGGCCCGCCCGGCAGCAAACAGGGATCCCGGGAGGGAACAGTATATATGCCGGCGCATGCATGCAGGGGAGCACCGTGATTCTACAGGGAACGGCCGAAAAACGGACCGGGAGGCGGAACCGCCCGGCCCCTTTCCGCCGTTCCGGAGGTGTGCCGGTATGCAGAAGGCGATACCAAGAAGGAAGAAGACCGTCCGGGATATCGACGTGACAGGAAAACGAGTCCTCGTCCGCGCCGACTTCAACGTGCCGCTCGGCGAGGACGGCGCCATCGAAGACGACACCCGTATCCGGGCAAGCCTGCCGACGATACGCTACCTCAGCGAACGGGATGCACGGGTCATCCTCTGCTCCCACCTGGACCGGCCGCAGGGCGTGGTCGTGGAGCGTCTACGTCTCGCCCTCGTGGCGAACCGCCTCTCCGTGCTCCTCGGCCGGCCGGTCACCGCGCTCCGGGATTGCATCGGCCCCGAAGTGGAGAGTGCAGTGGCCGCGATGAGCGGCGGGGATGTCGTCCTCCTCGAGAACCTCAGGTTCCACCCGGAGGAGAAGACGGACGATCCGGCCTTCGCGGAGGAACTCGCCAGCCTCGCGGATATCTACGTCAACGACGCCTTCGGGGCCTCCCACCGGGCACACGCGTCGATCGTGGGTGTCCCGGAGCACCTGCCGGCGGTGGCCGGGCTTTTGCTCGCAAAAGAGGTGGATACGTTCACGCGCATCCTGAGAGATCCCGAACGACCGTTTGCTGCCGTCATCGGCGGGGCCAAGGTGAGCGACAAACTGGGTGTCCTCGATAACATCATGCCGAGGGTAAACCTCCTCATCATCGGCGGCGGCATGGCGGCAACGTTCCTTGCGAGCCGCGGCTACGGGACCGGCAGGTCGCACGTCGAGACCGACCGCCTGGACGACGTCCGGCAGCTCTCCGCGAAGGCCGCGGAACTCGGCGTCCGCCTCCTCCTGCCCCGGGATGCCGTCGTCACGGAGAGGCTCGAGGCCGGCGCCCCGACACAGGTTGTGCCCGTCGCAAAGATACCGGACGATTGGGTCATCGCCGATATCGGACCCGAGACGGCGGGCGAGTTCTGCCGCGAACTGGAAGGCTGCCAGACCGCCGTCTGGAACGGCCCGATGGGGGTCTTTGAGATCCCCGAGTTTGCGGAAGGAACGCGCCGGATTGCCGCGACCCTCGCCAACCTCTCCGGCACCACCGTCGTCGGCGGCGGTTCGACCGCGGACGCAGTGGCACGGTTCGGGCTTGCCGATAAGATGACCCATGTCTCGACGGGCGGCGGGGCGGCGCTCACCGTGCTCGCGGGAAAGTCGCTTCCGGGCGTGGAAACGCTCGAAGATGCGGAAGGATCATGAAGCGGATCGGCATCCTGACAAGCGGCGGCGACGCCCCGGGCATGAACGCCTGCATCCGGGCAGCGGTGCGGGCGGCGCTTGCAAACAACCTCACCGTCGTCGGTATACGCCGGGGCTACACCGGTCTCATCGCCACCGATACGGTGCCGCTCGATCGGGCGGCGATCCGGAACATCATCCACCAGGGCGGCACCATCCTCGAGACCTCGCGGAGTCCCGATCTCTACACGCGGGAGGGGAGGCTCCGGGTGGCGGAAGCCATCGGGAAGATGGGGCTTGACGGCGTGATCCTGATCGGGGGCGACGGGACGTTCCACGGCGCAAGCCTGGTTGCCGCCGACGCGGATACGGCGCCGCTCGTGGGGGTGCCGGGGAGCATCGACAACGACGTCTACGGGACCGATTACTGCATCGGGTTCGATACGGCGGCAAACTGTGCGGTTGAGGCGATCGACCGCATCCGCGACACGGCCCGGTCCCACGAGCGCCTCTTCTTCCTTGAGGTTATGGGGCGGACGGCCGGTTTCCTGGCACTCGAGAGCGGCATCGCAGGCGGCGCCGAGGAACTGATCATACCGGAAGAAGAGACGTCGATCGCCCCGATGAGCGAGCGCATACGCAAGGGGTTCGATATCGGGAAGAAGAGCGCCATCGTGGTGGTCGCAGAGGCAAAGACGCCGGGCATCTCCTTCCAGATAGCCGGGGAGGTCAAAAAACACCTGGATCTCGACTCCCGGGTCGTTATCCTCGGCCACCTCCAGCGGGGCGGGCCGCCGACGCTTCGCGACCGGGTGCTCGGGAGTAGCCTCGGCGTCGCCGCCGTCGAGGCGCTGCTTGAGGGGCGGAGCGGGTGCATGGTAGGGGAGGTCGGGGGCGCCCTCGCGTATACGCCGCTTGAAGAGACCTGGAAGAAGAAAAAACCACTCAACGAGAACCTGCGGCGGATATTCTCCATTCTCTCTGACTAAGGCGGGAGCAGAGGTACTGCAGGGCCTTTTTTATCCTCCGGAAAGAAACGTATGGTGAGCTGGGGCCATGGACGCGATCGAGGTGATCGGACTCACCAAACGGTTCGGTGACAACGTCGCCGTGAAAGGCATCGATTTTGCGGTGAAGATGGGCGAGACGTTCGGGTTTCTCGGCCCGAACGGGGCGGGCAAGACCACCACCATCAGGATGCTCACCGGCATGACCAAGATCACGAGCGGTCGTGCCCTGATCCACGGCCACGACATCGCCCGCGATACCCTGGCCGCGAAACGCCTGATGGGCGTCGTCCCCGAGACGTCGAACATCTACGACGAGCTCTCCGCCTGGGACAACCTCATCTTCACCGGCCGGCTCTATCATCTCAAGAAGGCCGAGATCGAGAGGAACGCCCGGGACCTCCTCGATACCTTCGGCCTGTACGAGCGGTGCCACGAGCCCGCGGGAGGGTTCTCGAAGGGAATGAAACGCCGCCTGACGCTTGCCATGGGGCTCGTGAACAATCCGGGAGTCCTCTTCCTCGACGAGCCCACGTCAGGGCTCGATGTCCAGAGCCGGCGGCTCATCAGGGACGTCGTCCAGGACCTTGCCCGGAAGAACGTCACCATCTTCCTGACGACGCATGACATCGAGGAGGCGAACGTCTCCTGCGACCGGGTCGCCATCATCAACCGGGGAACGATCGCGGCGATCGATGCGCCGGAGAAGTTGAAGCAGACCTTCGAGAGCCTTCAGTCGATCGAGATATCCTTCGATGCCGTCCGGCCCGGCCTTCTTGAAGCACTCAGGACGCTCCCGCAGGTCAACGACGTCAGGAAGGAGGGGGACAAATTCCGGCTCTACACCGCGGACCCCCCGGAGGTCCTGAGCTCTCTGTGCACGTTTACACAGGAGCAGAATATGCGCCCTATCAGCGTCACCACCCGCGGGCCGAGCCTGGAGGAGGTCTTCATCCGCCTCACCGGGCTCTCCGTCGGCACGAAGGGGGAGGTGAGAGAGACCGATGCCGGGATGGTTTGAGGGAGTCTCCCGTGACATCGGCGCCGCATGGGCGATTGCGCGCAAGGACATGAAGATCTACTACATCAAGCCCTCCATCCTGGTATCCAGCCTGCTCTTCCCGTTCGTCATGTTCCTCGCGTTCGCCGTAGGGAGGGAGGCCGCGGCCGGAACCCTGATCCCCGGTCTCCTCGCCGTCACCCTCCTCTTCAGCGCCTCCTCGATCGAACCGGTCTCCATACCGATCGAGCGGAGGACGAAGACGTTCGACCGCCTCCTCTCCGCCCCGATATCGATCCGGGCGATCGTCCTCGGGGCAAGCCTGAGCGGCGCCCTCTTCGCATCGGCGATCGGCGTCGCGACGACCGTCATCGCCCTGATCGTCCTCAACGCCGGGGTCATGAACGTCGCGGCGCTCCTGCTTGGGTTCGCGCTCACCTCCCTCTGCTTCTCGACGATGGGCACCCTCTTTGCCGCCTACCGCACGGAGAACGTGGGCGAGGTGATGTCGCTCTTGAACCTCGTCCGCCTGCCCCTCCTCTTCATCAGCGGGGTCTTCATCCCCCTCGCGAGCATGCCGGGATGGGGGCAGAGCATTGCGGTCTTCTCGCCCCTCACCTACGCGCACGACCTGATGCTCTTTGCGTTCGACGGGACGACCCTCTTTGGCCCGGTCATCGATGTCGCCGCCCTGGTGCTGGCGATCGTCATCTTCCAGGCGGCCGGGATATTCCTCTACCAGAGGTCGCGGGAGTAGACCGTGCGGGTTGCCCCGTCAGAGGGAACCCTCCCAGCCCTGGCCCATATCGACGAGGGGACGGACTTCGGTGATCTCGAACGTCACCACGGCATGGACCATCTTCGCCGCCTCATCGCCCACGGCCCGGGCAACCTCTTTCTTATAGGTCTCCAGCATCTCCCCCGACGTTGCATACTCCTTCATCCACAGGTAGACCCTGAGCCCTTTCCAATCCGCGATCGTCTTTCCGCTCTCCACGATGGTGAAGACGGCACTCGGGTTCTCCCGGAGGTATTCGAACGTGCGGTTCTCACCGAGGGCCATGACGACGGTCTTCTCGTCGGTCATCTGCGGCGAGCCGAAGACGGCCGCATCGACCTTTCCGTCTCTGTTCGCGGTGCTGAGGATGCCGATCCGCGGCTGCCTGTTGAAATACTCCATAAGTCTGGGTGTTGCCATGAACCTGCCTCGCCGCCCCGGCATAAAAGCGTATGGTTG
>MPOY01000597.1 GCA_001896715.1 Methanoculleus sp. EBM-46 | reverse complement strand
GCGGTATGGGAATGCGGTGCTCATCGAGGAAGGACCGGTTCCCGACCAGGATCTCCTCGCCTTCCACCGCGCCGCTCACCCCTCTGCCGCCGAATGCCCGGAATCTCTCCGACGCCGGGGCGGTGACGCCGACCGCCTCCGCCCGCCGCACGACCGCCGCCCCGAGCGGGTGCTCGGAGTTCTTCTCGACCGCCGCCGCGATTGCGAGCAACCGGTCCTCGGGCATACCGAACGCGACGATATCGGTGACGTCGGGTTTCCCCCGGGTGAGCGTCCCGGTCTTGTCGAAGACGACCGCGGTCAACTTCTCCGAGATCTCGAGCGCTTCGCCGTTCCGGATCAGCACGCCGAACTCGGCGCCCCTCCCGATCCCGACCGTCACGGCGGTCGGCGTGGCAAGCCCGAGGGCGCAGGGGCAGGCGACGACCAGGATCGATATCAGGACCGTGAGCGAGAACAGGAGCGTGGCACCGAGGGCCAGGTACCAGGCGAGGAAAGCAGCGGTCGCGATCAAAAGGACGGTCGGTATGAAGTAAGAGACCGCGACGTCGGCGATCCGCTCCACCGGGGGCTTCGAGCCCTGGGCGTCACGGACGAGCCTTATTATCTGCGAGAGGACCATATCCTTCCCTATCTTCTCGGCCCGGATCCGGAGGACGCCGTTCACGTTCAGGGTGCCGCCGACGACCCCGTCGCCCTCCCGTTTGCCGACCGGGATGGGTTCGCCGGTGATCATCGATTCGTCGACCGCGCTCTCGCCGCCCACGACCACACCGTCTACCGGCACCTTCTCCCCCGGCCTGACCAGGAGGATATCGTCGACGACGACCTCCTCGATGGCGACCTCGATCTCCCGGTCATCGCGGATCACCGTCGCGGTCCGGGGCCGGAGCCCGATGAGGTTCTTGATGGCGTCGGACGTCCGCCCTTTGGCCCGGGCCTCGAGGTAGCGCCCGAGTGTCAGGAACGCGGCGAGCATCACCGCCGTATCGTAGAAGTTGAACGCCGGGGTGAGGACGAGCCCGAACGTCCCGAGGATGCTTGCGCCGTAGGCGACACCGATGCCCATAGCATACATGACGTCCATCGTCAGGGCCCTGTTCCGGAGAGCCGCGGCGGCCGCCCTGAATATGGGGGCGCTGACGTAGTAAAAGACGGGTGCGGTGATGATGAGCATGACCACGTTCACGGAGACCGGGAGAGCGGCCGCCCCCGGCATCCCGAAGATCATGTAGAAGAAGAGGGGGATGCTCACCACGAACCCGACGGTGAACCGGCGGAACTTGTCCCTGAGGTCTTCCTCCCGCGCCAGGGCCTCGGCGTCTTCGGAGACCTCCTCCGCAAGCCCGAGGTACTGGTAGCCGGCATCCTCGACGGCGGCCCGGATCTCGGATGTGGTGACGAGTTCGGGGTTATAGATGACGTGTGCGGTCTCGGTCGCAAGGTTGATCCGTGCCTCGTAGACCCCCTCGAGGTCGGTGAGCGATGCCTCGATCACCTGGGCGCAGGATGCGCAGACCATCCCGCCTATCCTGACGGTGGCCTCGTTATGCATGACCTCGTAACCGGCACCAGCGACCGTCTGTTCGAGGTCTGCAAGGGTGGCCTTCGCCGGATCGTACTCGACCGTGGCCGTCCCGGTCGCGAAGTTCACCCGGGCCCCATAAACGTCGTCACGGCCCTTGAGGGCACGTTCGAGATTGAGGGCACAGGACGCGCAGTGCATCCCGGAGATCTTCAACTCTGCCTTTCGTTTCTCCTCCGGCATGATGATCTTCTCGTCCGGTGAAGATAAATACCTGCACCTCTCATCTCCGGGTCTGTACAGCCGCACGTGGGCGACGAAAATCTCCGGTATGGGCGCGCCGGCATTTATACGCAACATTATTATATAAGCCCCTGGATATTACCGCCCATCCTGAGGTGATCGTGGTGCAGGGAAGGAATAATCCAGAAGGAGAGAAGCGACGGGATGTTGAGCAGATGGCGTCAGGACAGGATATCGACGGCCTGACCGAGGCGTTGCAGAACGGCGATCCGGACACCCGCCGGAGAGCCGCCCTCGCCCTCAGCGCGCTCGGGGAATGGCGGGCGGTGGGTCCCCTCATCCGCGCGCTTGCCGACCCGTCACAGGCTGTCCGGGAGGCAGCGGCGAACGCGCTCGTGATGGTCGGGACGCCGGCGGTCGAGCCGCTGATCGACCTCCTCGAGCGTCCTGACTTTACGATGGTCTACGGAGCGTCCCGGGAAGAGACCGGGGAGGGGCTGACCCAGGTCGACCTCCTCGGGGGACCCGAAGGCATACCGCCCGAGAAGAGGACGCTCCGGCACGGGGGGGGCATTACGCAGCATGACGTGTTCGGCGGGCCGGAGGATCTCAAGAAGGCCGGCGGGAAGCGGGCGCTCGAGCACGAAGAGGAAGGGCTTACGCAGCACGATGCGTTCGGCGGGCCGGAGGATCTCAAGAAGGCCGGCGGGAAACAGACGCTCGAGCACGAAGAGGGGGGGATCGCCCAGCACGCTCTCTACGCGGGCCCCGAGGCCATACCGCCCGAGAAGAGGACCCTCCCACACCGGGAGCTTGCGCAGCACGACCTCTTTGCCGGCCCCGAGGGCGTGCGTGAGCACGAGGCACTCTTCCCGGGGGCGAGGAAGGCCGGCATCGTGACGACCGGGGTACCCCCGGGCATGAAACCGGGGCTGCGGAGGGCTTACGCCGCCATCATCCTCGGCGAGATCGCCGATCCGCGGGCGGAGGGGATCCTCACCCGGTCGCTCACCGACAGCGACCCTGCCGTCCGGAGGGCGGCCGAGGACGGACTCGCGCGGTTTTGGGAGCGGCGGGGTATGGCGACGCCCGTCCCGCCGGCACCCCGCTGATACCCCTCCATTTTCACGGTCCCCCGGAACCGGACAAGGTTCTTATACCGGGCAACCATCATACGCGGATCCGGAGGCGAAGAAATTGCCGGAAAAGAGCGTGCCCATAGAAGAGAGGCGCCCGACGATCGAGGTTCTGCGGGCGGAGAAGGATGTTGCCGGCCTGATCGATGCGCTCGGGAGCGATGACGGCCTGACCCGCCAGCGGGCCGCCCTGGCGCTCGGGGATCTCGCCGGTGCCGAAGCGGTCGCCCCCCTCATCCGGGCGCTCGGCGATCCGCTGACGGCGGTGCGGGAGGCGGCAGCGGACTCGCTTGCCCTGCTCGGCCCCCCGGCGGTCGGGCCTCTGGTCGAGCTCATCGAGAGCCCTGAAGCGTCCGGGAAGTACGAGGAGCGCACGGTGACCGTGATCGGGGCCGGCGGCCGGACCTGGGAGCTCGAGACCCGGCAGGACCTCCGGCGGGTGTATGCCGCCGCCATACTTGGCGAGATCGGCGATCCGGCAGCGGTAGAACCGCTCGTCCGGGCGCTCCGCGACGCAGGCGACGACCTCCGGTACCAGGCGGCGGGAGCCGTAGCAAAGTTCGGTTCTGGAGCGGTAGAACCGCTCACGGCGGTGCTCGCCGACCCTGACCCCGATACCCGGATCGTCGCGGCCGGCGTCCTCGGGGATACCGGGGATGCCGGAGCGGT
>MPOY01000419.1 GCA_001896715.1 Methanoculleus sp. EBM-46 | reverse complement strand
TCCCCGGCGGTGGCAAGGGTCTCGATGCCGAGCGTGGCGTATGTGCCGTTGCCGTCGAACCTGACGGTCACGGTCCCCGCCCGGCTATCCGTACCTGCGGCGTAGACGACCGTGTACAGTCGTGCCCACTGGATATCGGTGTATGCCGGGAGGGCGAACGTCTGGTTGAACGTGTTCGTCGCATATGAGATACCGGAGCTCCATCCCCCGTATGCCCCTACGTAAAGATCGCCGGAGACCGTGCCGCTCTGCACTGTGGCGAGGCGTTTTGCCCCTGCGGAGGACGAGATGTACTGGGTCTTCGTTAGAGTGTCGTTTCCGTTGGCATTGGTCGCGGTGAGCCGGATGTCGTAGGCTCCCGCTGCAAAGGTGTAGGTCGGGTTTTTGTCGGTGGAGAAGAGCGTCCAGTTCTCGGTGGTTCCGGATGGCCGCGACTCCCACGACCATGTGGTGGGGGAGTTCGTCGAGGTGTCGGTGAAGGTGACGGCAAGGGGTGCAAGCCCATTCAGCGGAGTTGCGGTGAATGCTGCAACCGGCGCATCCCCGCCGGAATCGTCGGCGTACTCCACCACGAGGAAAGTCAGTCCGGCAACCATCACCGGCGATTTCCAGGTATCGTCGCTCTGGATCGCTGCCTCGTTCCCGGTCGCGTTCAGGTACGCCGTCACCTCGCGCTCGTCCACGGCCACCTGTGTGCCGCCGACTTCGCCGGTCGCGCCGCTGCCGCCGTGGCTCCAGACCTGCGTTCCGATCTGCTCTCCGTTGAAGAAGAGGTTGCCCTCGTCGTTGCCCCATGGGACGAACGTCGTCAGGTTCGCGCGGGCGACGCTCCCCGTATCGATGATCGCGCCGGAGAACGGGACATATGCCGTCGCCTCAGCCATGCTCGTGCCATAGTTCCCCTCGTCGGCGCCGAGGATATCGAACTCCTCGTTGACGAAGATCTGCTTTCTGGCGGCGGATGTGTCCTCGTAGATCACGGCGAGGGTGAACCCGGCCGGCGAGATCTTGGCGTTGGTGTCCGTCCGTGCGAAAAGCGCCGTGTTGTTAGCGCCCGTCTGGTAGAGGTCGGTCACGTTGTAGGTGAGCAGACCGTAGTAATGGTCGGCATACGCCCCGAAGTTCGAGACATCGTTGTACCAGTTCACGTAGGGGATCCGGACGCCGTTGAAGTCGATCGAGACGTTGTCGGGTGCAGAGTTGGTGTTGTCCCAGCAGTAGGGCACGTAGAGCCAGGCATCGTGAACCGCCGCGCCTTCAGGGAGCGGCAGGTCTCCCGCCGTCCAGGTCACGGTGTAGTTCGTCCAGCCCTCGCTGCCGAAACTGCCGGACATGTACTGGCTGTCGCCGAAGGAGTGGATGATGTCGCCGCGAAGGTCGTAGGTCCGCACCGTGGTGACGTTGCTGCCGCC
>MPOY01000420.1 GCA_001896715.1 Methanoculleus sp. EBM-46 | reverse complement strand
CTCGAGGATACACACAATGAAGCAGCCCCTTGCAAAACGTCACGAGGTCCCGTGTCAGGGTGCTGCTAACTTGGGGCACGACACGAAGCCGTATCATTGCCGGGTGCCACAATTCGCGGGATACTGAGGCTGGACGAGGGTCGTGGCATCGTCTGCTCCATCTCCTGAGAAGACCGGCGGCGACACCTTACGGCACTGCCAGAAAATAGGCCGGGGTTTGCGGGAGGAGTTCCGAGGTTTCATCCCGCGAGACCCCGATCATCTTTTGCGCCCCGGCACGAGCGCATCGAGGTTTTTCTGGAACTCAAGATGGTTGTTCGACGGTCGTCCGCATGCCCGCCGGACAGGCCGGGCGCACTAACACCCCGGACGGTGATGGCGGATCGCTTCGCCCGCCACCACCTCCATGGGTCTTCCCCCGCGGGGGGTCTTACTTGAACACGTTGAAGATCTGGTCGCTGCCGGTCGAGAAGAGCCGCTCTCGCTCAGCCCGCTCCTCAACGAGCGCAAGCACCGGGAGTTCCAGATTCACACCCGGGACGTGGCCGAACATCTTCTCCATGCCCACCTGCAGGGAGTGCATGTAGAGCGAGTTCGCGATCTCCATCGGGCAGGTCTCCTCGCACTGGCCGCAGTTGATGCACGAGTCCGCCACGTGGGCGTAGCGGATCAGGTGGAACATGAACGGCACGGGGAGCACGCCCGGCGGCACCAGGTAGGGCTTCTTCGTGCTGCACTCGACGCAGTAGCAGATCGGGCAGTTCTCGATACAGGCGTAACACTTGGTACACCGGGACGAGTCCTCCATCATCTTCTGGAGGCGTTCCTTCCCTTCGCCGAGCTCCTCGAAGTAGCGTGCCCGCCACTTGTCGCCGAGCTTCAGCATCGCGTTCTCGACCTTGCCGCGGATCTCGATACCCTTCGGGTTCGCGGGTGCGGTGGCGACTGCCCCGGCCGCTACGGCCCTGCTCAGGAGATCCGCTCCCTTCCCGGAACAGACCTCGACGAACGTGGCCTTTCCGGCCTTATCGCCGATGACACCCCAGTTCCCGCAGGCGAGGTCGGCCTGGCGCGGGACCTTCATCTTGCAGCGGCGGCAGTTTGCCCGGCGGCCGAACCCTTCTTCCTCGAGTTCGTCCATCGAGATGCCCTTGTGCTGGCCGTCTTTCGTGACGATGATGAACTGGCCCTTGTCAATCTCTTCCTTGACAACGTCGTTGGGGTCGACCCCGAACTTCTCGCGGATCATCTTCCGGGCGGTCACCGGGCTGACCGAACCGCCGCAGTTGACGCCGATCAGGAGAAGGTTGTCCAGGTTGACCTGGTTGCGCTTCGCAAGCTCGTAGATGCCCATCGCATCGCAGCCTTTCACCGTCACGGCAAGGCGCATGTCGTTTGCGCCGTCCAGGTACTTCTTGATCAGTTTCGAGAGCAGGAGCGTCCCGCAGTGGAGCGAACCTGCCGTCTGTGCGATATCTGCCGGATCGGTGATCAGCGTCGGGACCGCATCGTAGAGGTCGACGCCTTTCTTCACCGCCAGAACGCCGTCGACGATGTCGTTTTCCAGGGCAAACTTGAGGAGCCCGGTCACCGCACCGCCGCATTCCGCCACTTTGGCGATATCAGCGTTCGTCGTCCAGGCGTATACCATATCTCCCTTCGCTACCATCTCACTGCACCCCCGTGATCTTCTCGACGGCAACCGCACTGTGCTTCAACTCCGGCATCTTGGAGAGCGGATCGAGAGCGGTGTTCGTCAGCTGGTTTACAGACCCGGCACCGCCGAAGTGCATCGCCATCATCAGCACCCCGGGCGCGACCTCATCGGTCACTCTGGCAAGGGCTTCCGCCTGTCCGCGCCTGCCTTTGAGCCGGATCTTCTCTCCGTTCTGGATCTTGAGGCGCGCGGCATCCTCGTTGTTGATCTGGACGTAGGCCTCGGGCACCTCATAGTCGAGGATCCTCGCCCGTCCGGTCTGGGTTCGGGTGTGGTAGTGGAAGAGCAGACGTCCGGTCATCAGGGTGAACGGGTACTCGGCGTCGGCGACTTCCGCGGGCGGCCGGTGTTCGAGCCCGAAGAAGTGGCCAAGACCGTCAGCGGACGAGAACTTCTCGCGGTGGAGAATCGGGGTTCCCGGGTGTTCCAGGTTCGGGCAGGGCCAGTGGACAGACTCGGGCTTCTCCATCCTCGCGTAGGAGATGCCGGCCATCGACGGGGTGACCCGGCGCATGTCGTCCCAGATATCCTCAGGCGAGTTGAAGTCGAATCCCTTGAGCCCGAGTTTGTGGGCAAGGTCGACGAAGATCTGCCAGTCCTCCTTGGCATCGCCCGGCGGTTCCACGGCCTTCCTGACACGGTTGACCCGCCGCTCGCCGCTCGTGAACGTCCCGTCCTTCTCGGCAAAGGAGGCGCCGGGGAGGATAACGTCTGCGTATTTCGCCGTTTCGGTCATGAAGAGATCCTGCACGACCAGGAAGTCGAGTTTCTCAAGCGACCGCATGACGTGGTTTGAGTCGGGATAGGAGACGACCGGGTTTAACGCGAAGATGTACATCGCCTTGATCGGGTCGCCGCACTGGGTGATCTGCTCCGTCAGGGTCACGCCGTACTCCTTCGCAAGACCGGTGACGCCCCAGAGTTCCTCCATCCGCTTCCGGGTGGCGTCGTCCTCGCACTTCTGGTAGCCGGAGAAGACGTTCGGGTAGGCACCCATGTCGCAGGCGCCCTGGACGTTGTTCTGGCCGCGGAGCGGGTTGACGCCGACTCCCGGTCTCCCCACGTTGCCGGTGAGCATCGAGAGGTTTCCGAGCGACCGGACGTTGTCCGTACCGGTGGTGAGTTCCGTGATGCCGAGGCAGTAGATGATCACGGCGTTCTTCGCGTTCGCGTATATCCGTGCGATCTCCTTGATCCTCTCGGTGGGGACGCCGGTGATCGACTCGACCTCCGCGTACTTCTCGACGGTCTTCTTCAGGTCGTCAAAGCCCGATGTCCGCTTCTCGATGAACTCCTTGTCGTGGAGGTTCTCCTGGATGATCCAGTACATGATCGAGTTGATCAGGGCGATGTTCGTCGAGGGGTTGTAGCGGACGTAGTGATCGGCCAGGCGCGCCGTGGGCGTAAAGCGCGGGTCGCAGACGATGATGGTCTTCCCGGCCTTCTTTGCCTGGAGAACGCGGCGGCCCGCAAGCGGGTGCGCTTCAAGGCTGTTTGCGCCGATCATGAAGATGACGTCGGCGTTCAGGACGTCCTCGAAGGGGTTCGTCGCGGCACCGGAGCCGAACGAGAGCGAAAGCCCCGCGACCGATGGTCCGTGGCAGATGCGCGCGCAGTTGTCGATGTTGTTGGTCTTGAAGGCCACCCGCGCGAGTTTCTGCATGATGTAGCATTCCTCGTTCGGTGTCCGGCACGAGACCTGGAACCCGAGCGCTTTCGGCCCGTACTTCTCGTTGATCTCCGTGAACTTCGAGGCGATCAGGTCGTAGGCCTCGTCCCAGGATGCCTCCTCGAACTTGCCGTTCTTCTTGATAAGAGGCTTTGTCAGCCGATCGGGGCTCTGGACGAACTCCCAGCAGGTTGCTCCCTTGGGACAGAGTTTACCCTCGTTGATCGGGCTCCTCTTGTTGGCTTCTACTCCCACAAGTTTGCCATCGTTCACCACGAGGTTAAGGCTGCACCCTACACCACAGTAGGGGCAGGTCGTGGGAACGTACTGTAACTTTCCATTGGTTTCTGTCATTCACATTCTCCCGATTGTTGTGTTCAACGTCGGTTGCCAAGCATGTCAGGAAAGGCGGACATGCACACAGAGTTGTTTTACTCTACTAAGTAGTATATAAATTTAAACTTACCCTTTTAACATTTGTCTGTATACAATCGAATATATTTGATCTCGTTCTGACATGAGCTCAACCATTTGATATATTGCACCATACGTTGACTGTATATCGATTAGAAATGATTTTTGCTTTATTATGCCCTGAATGTGCTTTCAAGATGTCAAGTTAATTTAATTTAATGATCCAAAATGTTTACAATCAACCTTAACCAAACATTCTTCCGTGCAACCGAGACTGAATCATACATGGGATGATATCGAAGCCAGACTCAGGTCGAAAGGCTCCTCTCCGGAGATGATCGAGCACTTCCGGCGATGCATCGATTTTCATACATTCGCGGCCCCCGGGCTTCTGGTCGGGGTCTTCATGGTGGACTACGCCCTGGAACTTCTCAACCCTCCTTCTGGCGAGAAGATCTACGCCGTCTGCGAGACCACGAAGTGTCTGCCCGACGCTCTCCAGGTGGTTGCCCATAGTACGACCGGTAACCACCGCCTCAGGGTGATCCCGATCGGAAAGTTTGCCATCACCGTGAACAGACCGGCCGAGACACCACTGGTGGATGGAATCCGGGTCTTCGTCGACGGCGAGAAGATAGGGCGGTATCCGACATTTGCCCTGTGGTACACCAAAGACCCTCTCTTCGACCCGCGGACTCGGGGCGCTGCGCTTCTTGACGAGATTGTTGATGCCGGGCGCGACCTCCTCTCGTACGAACGCGTGCGGGTGAAGGTACCGCAGAAGTGGCCCTGGAAAGCGGCCGTCTGCACCATCTGCGGTGAGATGGTCCCTGACAACCTGCTTATCGACGGAGCCTGTGCCGACTGCCGGTCTCAGTCTTACTACGAGAAGATGCCCTACTGACGGAGGAAACCCCTCCCTCTTCCCCCGTGGAAAGGGTCTATGAGGGTACTGGTTCATTGTCACAGATGCAGCGCATGGAGATCTTCCCTATCGGGATCGTGCACTCGAGCATCCGCTCCCGGAGCGATATGCCGGTCCAGGGCGTCGATGCCGAGATCGAGGTCTTCCCCGACTACGTAGCAGCGCTGGATGGCATCAAAGAGAGCTCGCACCTGATCCTGATCTGCTGGCTCCACGAGGCGGACCGGAACGTCCTGAAGGCCGTGGCCCGGAAGGTCTCAGGCGACCTCCCGGAGAGGGGTGTCTTCTCCCTCCGGTCTCCGGTGCGGCCGAACCCCCTCTCGGTGTCGGTGGTGCGGCTATGCGGTCTCCGTGAAGGGCGGATCCTCAACCTCGCGAACGTCGACCTGATCGACGAAACACCGGTGATCGACATCAAACCCTACCAGAGGGGATGGGACTGTATCTTCTCCGCGACCGGCCATGACCGGACTGAGAAGATACGGAAGATGGGGCCCGGAGAGTACCGAAAAAGCCTCATTCGCGAAGCAGTGAACTACCACGGGGAGCTCTGTCCGGGCGTCGCGGTCGCGGTGAGGATCGCGGAGGCGGCGGCGCGCATTCTCGGGTGCGACCTCGCTGTGCCAGAGGTCGCGGTCGCGCCCGGCACCGATCCCTGCATCGCCGACGCCCTCATCGGAATCACCGGCGCGCGCCCGGGAAACCGCCGGCTGAGGCATCCGGGTGGAGAAGACTGCATCGTTGCCGCGCCCGGGATGGAGGTGATCTTCCACCTCCGGGATGCCCCGGAGAGCATCGAGGCCGTCCTTGCAGCGCGCGAGGAGTCGCTCTTCGACTGTGAGCTTGCCTTCCCGGATGACCGATAGGTAAACCAGGAGTAATGGAGAATCGTATGTCACGGGCGGGGGTAAAAACCCTCCACCGGCACGCTATAAGGGAGTCATGAGTATGTCACGCCGATATCTGAACCTTACCCCGCTTCCCGAAGCGCTCGCGGCGATGCGGCGGGCGTTTCCTCCGTCGGATCATGTCGAGACCGTGCCGCTCTGCCTTGCCGTCGGCAGGGTGACGGCCGAACCGCTGTACGCAGAGTACTCTGTTCCCGAGGTCGAGATCGCGAAGTTCGACGGCTATGCGGTGAAGAGCAGGGATACCCCGGGGGCGCAGGACCAGCGGCCGCTGCCTCTCCGCGAGTATGCCCGCATCAACACCGGTGAGATACTCCCCCCATCGTTTGACGCCGTCGTCATGGTCGAGGATACCTGGGACGACGGCGGGACACCCTGGATCAGGAAGTCTGCCGCGCCCTGGCAGAACGTCCGGCATGCCGGGGAGGATATCCGTGCAGGCGAACTTGCCCTCCCGAAAGGCCACCGGATCCGGCCATTCGATCTCGGCGCGCTCGCAACCTACGGGATAACCCGGCTCGCTGTCCGGTCGGTCCGGATCGGCATCATACCGACAGGAAACGACCTCGTCCCGCTCGGCGTGGTGCCCGCCCCGGGTCAGACGATCGAGACGAACACCCTCATGGCGGAGGCGTACCTCACCCGGATGGGGGCGACCTGCCGTCGTTATGAGATCGTTCCCGACGATCCGGATCTGATTCGGAGCGCGCTTGAGACGGTTCTCGACGCAAACGATCTCGTCATCCTCTCGGCAGGCTCGTCGGCCGGTTCCCGGGACTTCTCCCGCGACGTCGTCGGCGCGCTCGGGGAGGTGATCTTCCACGGCATCGCAGTCCGGCCGGGAAAACCGGTGCTGCTCGCGAGCGTCGGCGGCAAACCGGTCCTCGGTATGCCGGGCTATCCGGTCGCCGCGCAGACCATCCTCCGGGAGGTTGCCGGGAGTCTGCTCGCGTGGTGGGGGCTCCCGGCGCTCCCGGAGGGGGAACTGGATGTCCGGCTGTCAAGGAGGCTGGCATCCGATCTCGGGTTTGACGAGTTCGTCCCGGTCTCGGTCGGGCGGGTGAACGGCACCTGTTTTGCGACCCCTCATCCCCGGGGGGGCGGCATCCAGATGGCGGTGGTCCGGGCGAACGGCTACATCCATATACCCGCCGAGCGCGAGGGGTTCGAGGCCGGGGAGGAGGTGCGGGTCCGGCTCACCGTCTCCCCGGCTGAAATCGCCCGCACGCTCATCTGTGTCGGTGTGCGCGACCCCACCATCACCGAGCTCGGCAACTGCCTTGCGGATGCCGGTTACCTGCTCCACTGCTGTAAAGCCTCGACGATGGGGGCGGTGCTCGCTCTGCGGGCGAAGACCTGCCACGCCGCGTCGATCTCTCTTCCGGAGACGGAAGCGGCCTGGAACGATCAAGTGCTCCGGTACCTGCCCGGGGTCGATCTCCTGCGGGTGCAGGTGGCCCGGACGGAGCTCGGACTCGCCTCGGCCGGCGACCTGGATGCCGGCAACCCTGCGTCGTTCCGGTTCATCAACCAGCCGAAAGGCACGGCAGCACGGGTCTTCCTCGATGCCTGGCTGGCCCGGGAAGGCATCGATGCGGGCATCGTCACCGGGTACGGGCACGAGGTGAGGACGCCTGCGGCCGTCGCCGCAGCCGTCGGCAATGGGTTTGCCGACGCAGGCGTCTGTCCGGCAGCCATGGCGCGGGAGGCGGGGCTCCGGTTCATCCCGCTCGGCTACGAGACGCGTTACCTCCTGGTCCGGAAGGAACTTGCCGCGGACGAGGGTGTTGCAAGCCTCGTCCGGGCCGCCCGGTCGCCGGAGTTCGAAGAGCACCTCCGGTCGCGGGAGAAATGCCGGGCAGGGTAACCGGATACCCTGCCCGGAGGG
>MPOY01000307.1 GCA_001896715.1 Methanoculleus sp. EBM-46 | reverse complement strand
TTTCCCTTCCAGACAGCCCGGTCGACGAAACCCCTGCCGATATCGTTTCGGATCACGAGCGTCGTGTAGCCGTCCGGCGACCCGATGGCCCCGGCCGATATATCCGCATCCACCGCCGTAAGGTCGGTGCAGACCCGGCACCCGGGCCGGACGCACTCCTCGAGGTCGGCAAGCGGGATGGGGATGTGCCGCCCGTCCTGCAGGTATACGTCCAGTTTCCCCTTGACGTCCAGGCGCTGGATCTCCCAGGGTTCGATCTTCTTCTCGGACTGCAGCTTCTCCTCGACCAGCTTCGCGTAGTCGAAGGTCTCCGTGCAGAAGAGACCGATGACGAGCCGGATAGCCTTCGCGTAGGGCCGGAGGAGATCGTGGTCGCTTGCCCGGATCGCCTGGGTCGCCCGCGCCACACAGGGCACGCCTACGACGGCGATCCGCCGGTACTTCCGGGTGACCACCGCCTCCTTCAAGGAGGCAAGCAGCGGCACCCACCAGGAGTATCGGCTCCCGGCGTGATGGATGAGCGCATCCGACGACGTGATCACCGCCGAGGACGGTTTCAGCGTCCAGGGGTCTCTCGTCACCGTGACGACCGCATCGATCAGCCCTTCATCGAGGGCGTTTGCGAGGATTGCCGTCACCGCGCCCCCGCTCTGCTTGTTCTCCACGGGGAAAGCCGACCGGGCCGCGACGATCTCCCGGTAGGCCCCGAGCATCCGCCCCTGCCCCGCAAGGTCGACCCGGGGGCAGGCCGCGTAGCAGGCCCCGCAGGGCACGCCGTCGTTCTCGGACTTGCAGTAGCCGATGTTCACCGGCGCATCGGTCTTCCCCGGCACAAACCGGAGGGCATCCGCCGGACAGACCGCCACGCATGCTCCGCACCCGGAGCAGAGGTCCGTAGTCCAGACCTCGGCCTCCAGGTTCTTGAAAGTCTTCGTCTCCATCCCCATCACTCCCACGTATACTTCCCGGCAAAGGGCCGTGCGCTCGCAGGGACGATCCGTGTGTAATCCGCGTTCACGAGCGGTTCCGGATCGAGCCCGAAATCGTCCGCAAACTCCCGGATGACCGGGGCTATCCGTGCCCTGTCCTCATCGGTGAGCGGCAATGTCTTCGCTCCCGCAGCGAGGCAGGCTTCATCCACGTTCCCGCGGATGACGATCTCGCCGCCGTGGATACCGCTCCCGATCTCCCGGGCTTTCATGGCCCCGTCGAGTGCGAGGACGAGCAGAAGGCCACCTGCCATGTACTCGCCGAGGAACGCCTGCGCAGACCCCCCGACGACCAGTATCGGCCGATGGGCCTCGTACTGCTTCATGTGGATCCCGCCCCGGTAGCCGATATCCCCGCGGACGAAGACCTTGCCGCCCCGCATGCTGTGCGCCACCGCGTCGCCGGCACTCCCGTGGATCACCACCTTCCCGGAGTCCATCGTGTTGCCGGGCGCGTGTTCGGCGTTCCCGTGAACGACGACGGTCGGGCCGCTCATGAACATGGCGAGATCCCCGCCTGCGACGCCGTTGACCCGGATGACTGCATTCCCGCGAAGGCCGTTGCCGATGAACCGCTGCCCGAGGACGTTGTCGACGACGATCTCATCCGCTCCATCCTCGATGGCCTTCCTGATCTGCTGGTTCAGGGGGGTGTAGTGTACCCCTTTCGCATCAATCGTGACCAATTTTGTCATTGTGCTCACGCTCCCACCGATTTGACGTCGAGGATCTCAAGGAGCCCCTCGTCGAGCATGTAGCCACGGAGCCGGTCGCGGTTGCCGCGCAGGCTCTCGATGCTGTTGATGCCGGCCGCGCCCATCAGCTCGGTGATCTCAAGCGTCCAGGCGTGGATCAGGTTTGCCACCTGCTTTGATGCCACGTCGGGATCCAGGCGTGCGACAAGGTTCGGTCGCTGGGTGGCGATGCCCCAGGAGCAGACCCCCTGGTAACAGTTTCCGCAGACCCGGCAGCCCATCGCCACGAGCGCCGCGGTCCCGATGTAGACGGCATCGGCGCCGAGAGCGATCGCCTTTACGACGTCTGCGCTCTCGCGGATGCTGCCGCAGGCGATGAGGGAGACTTCGTTCCTGAGTCCCTGCTTGCGGAGTTCGCGGTCGGCGGTCGCGATGGCGACCTCGATCGGGATGCCGACGTGGTCGCGGAAGACCCGCGGTGCCGCGCCGGTGCCGCCCCGGAACCCGTCGATTGCAACGGCATCCACGCCGGAACGGGCAATGGCCGCTACGTTCTCGGCGTTGTTGTTGACGGCCGCAATCTTTGCAAAGACCGGTTTTTTCCACCCGGTCGCCTCCTTGACGGAGTTGACGAGCTGGGGGAGGTCCTCGATGCCGTAGACGTCGTGATGCGGCGCAGGGCTGATCGCGTCGCTACCTTGCGGTATCATCCTTGTCCGGGAGACGTCCGCGCTCACCTTCTCGCCCGGGAGGTGCCCGCCGATGCCCGGTTTTGCTCCCTGGCCGAGTTTGAGCTCGATCGCGGCGCCCCGCTCCAGGTAGTCGACGTTCACGCCGAACCTCCCCGAGGCGACCTGGACGATCATCCGGTCCTGGTAGGGGTAGAGGCCGGGGTGCAGGCCGCCCTCGCCGGTGCCCATGTAGGTGCCCGTCTCCTTTGCCGCCCGGGCCATCGCGAGGTGGGCGTTGAGGCTGATTGCGCCGTAGCTCATGTGGCCGAGCATGATCGGCGTCTCGAGCATGAGGTTTGGAGCGAGTTCCGTGGAGACCTCGATATCGCCGTTCGGTTTTCGCGCAAAATCCAGCCTCGACGGTTTCTTCCCGAGGTAGGTCCGGAGTTCGACGGGTTCGCGGAGCGGGTCGGTCGGGGGCGTGGTGACCTGGCAGGCGTCCAGCATCAGGTGGTCGAATATGATCGGGAGGTCGGCGACGCTCCCCATCCCGGCGAGGATGATCTTACCCGTCCGGGCCTGGTTGTAGATCGACTCCCTGACCTGCCGCGACCAGACCGGATGGCTCCGGTAATCGCAGGGGTGCTCCTCGAGCATGATGGCGTCTCGCGGGCAGTAGGCGAGGCACCGGTGACAGGCGGTGCAGTTCCGGGAGTTGATGAGGATGCGGTCGCCGTCCCATCGGAATACGCCGTAGGAGCAGTTCTCGATGCATCGCCCGCATTCCATGCACCGCTCCCGGTCGATGGTGACCCGGTACCGGAGCGGCATGCTGCCGATGTTGCTGCTCATGGTGCAACCCTCCCGATGACCGGCTCTCCTGCACCCGGTCTCGTGACCGACTCGACGCCGGGCTCCATGGTGCGGATCGCCGTCTCTTCGCTTGCGATGTAGAGCCGGTCGCCGCACTCGCCGACGACCATAGGCCGGAGTTTGCCCCGGTCGGTGAACCCGACCATCATATCGGGGTTCGCCGCCACGACGGTGAACGGCCCGTTCATCGTCGCGGGGCCGTAGGCGAACCGGAGGGCGCGGTTCAGCTTCTGCTCGGCTTCAGGCATCCGGTCGATCTCGTCCCAGTAGGGCGGGGCGAGCGCCCGGATGGCGAGGTCGATCTCAAGGCCGTGCCTGCGCACCAGGAAGTCGATTGTGTAGGCGATCACCTCGCTGTCGGTGCCGGTCGAGCAGTTGTAGCCGAAGCTCTCGATGTAGCGCCGGTTGGCCCCGTAGGTGGTGGTCTTCCCGTTCTCCACGATGCTCCAGTCGTGCAGGTTGAACGGGTCGGGCCGCTCCCACCTCTCCGGGCAGCTCGTCGCGTAGCGGTTGTGTGCGAGCCAGATGTAGCCCTCGTAGTCCTCGATCCGGTAGTAATCCGCGACGGTCTCCGGCCAGCTCCCGGCTCCTCCGGCCTTGAAGACACCGACGTTCTTTCCGGACGAGATGACTTCGGTCCCGTCTGGACTTGCGTTGATCTGCATCACAAGGTTGGTGATGATATCCTTCTCGGGCGTCGCGCTCCCCGGGGCGAGGGAGGGGTCAGGCTTGAAGAAGTAGCGCCAGGGGGTGCAGGCTGCCCGGAAGTTCGGCTGGTCGCAAGTCGGGATCGCCTCGTCGTGCTCGATCGCTCCCCACTGCTCCAGCGTTGCGTCGACGACCGCCTTGCTCTCGCAGGCGTGGTCGAGGAAGACGTGGAGCGCATAACAGTCCCGGTAGTCGGGGTATATGCCGTACGCCACGTACCCCGCCCCCTCGCCGCTGCCGCGCTCGTTCATTATGGAGAGAGCCTGCCGGATGCCGGAACCGTCCATCATCTGGCGTCTCCTGTCCATTACACCAAAAATGCCGCACATGGTAACCTCGGTGAACAACGTTGTATTGCCGTTTCCTATAGTTCTGCCTGGGTATATTTGTGTCAATAGGTATTTATTCCATCGGATAGAAGTAGACTTCCACATGTCCCGTGATGCCACTTCCGCGATGCTTGAGCGCATCGGAGAGGATAATGTTCGATTTCTTCACCTGCAGTTCACCGACCTCCTCGGTATGCCAAAGAACGTCGCCATCCCGGTGAAACAGGCGGAGAAGGCGCTGACCGGGGGCATCGGGTTTGACGGGTCGTCGATCCAGGGGTTCGTCCGGATAGAGGAGTCCGATATGATCCTGAAACCCGACCTCTCCACCTACACTCTCCTTCCCTGGCGATCGGGGGAGTACACGGTGGCGCGCTTCATGTGCGACGTCTACAAGGCGAACGGCAAACCCTTCGAGGGCGACCCGCGCTACGTCCTCCGCACGGCCATGGAGGACGCGGCACGAGACGGGTATATATTCAACACGGGCCCGGAGCTCGAGTTCTTCCTCTTCCGCATGATCGACGGCAAACCGACGACGTTCTTCCAGGATGCCGGCGGCTACTTCGACCTTGCGCCGACCGATCTTGCGGAGGACGTCCGGCGCGAGATCATCATCGCCCTCACCGAGATGGGGTTTGAGATCGAGGCCTCCCACCACGAGGTCGCGGAGAGTCAGCACGAGATCGACTTCAAGTACAGCGACGCCCTCCATACTGCGGACAACGTCATCACGTTCAAGTTCGTGGCAAAGACGATGGCGCTGATGCGCGGCCTGCACGCGTCGTTCATGGCGAAACCGATCTACGGCATATGCGGGAGCGGCATGCACACCAACTGTTCGCTTGCCAAGGGCGGGGTGAATGCATTCTATGACCCCGATGCCCCACGGGAGCTCTCA
>MPOY01000501.1 GCA_001896715.1 Methanoculleus sp. EBM-46 | reverse complement strand
TCTGCCGGCAGCCCTCTTCCCGCCCGCGATAAGGGCAGTGCCCGGGCGTATACCTGGTGGGCGGCAGTGCCCCGGGAGCAGCGCTGGCGCCGGTTTTCTGGAGGGGCAGGGGAGGTGACCCGTGCCCCGGGCGCCGCGCCTCCGGCGCTGTCCGCGAACATCTCCCGGGCAGGTTTTCCCGCAAAAGTCGTTTGAGCGGCTTTTTCACCCGGAGGATGTGCCCAATTCCGCTTCAGTCGCCGCCCGGGCCCGGGGCACGCCGCACCCCGGATCTGCTTCTCAGGTGCCCCTCACCGCTAAAACCATTAGATTTTGTGATTTTTCTTATTTTGCTGGATGAGAACAAAAATCCGTAGACATATATAATAATAAATACGGACTGTATACTATTCAAGAGGGGCAGATTTCATGGAGGACTCCCTGCGTAACCAGTATGCTCACATCCCGGAGCGGATCTCGGGACTCGTCGACCTTGCGTATAACCTCTGGTGGAGCTGGAACCCGGAGGTCCGGACACTCTTCAAACAGGTAAATCCACAGGCGTGGAAGGAGAGTATCCACAACCCTGTCCGGATGCTCCGCGAGATACCGGTCGAATTCCTGAAACGGGCAGCGGAAAATCCCGCCTACCTCCGCCGCTACGACATCGTCATGCGCCGGTTCAGGAAATACCTGAATGCTACCGGGACCTGGTTCTCTGAACAGTATCCCAATCGACAATCGCTGACGATCGCCTATTTCTCGGCGGAGTACGGGCTCCACCACTCGCTCCCCATCTACGCGGGCGGACTCGGATTCCTCGCCGGCGATCACCTGAAAGAGGCAAGCGACCTCGGTCTCCCGATGGTCGCCGTCGGGTTCATGTACTCGCAGGGCTACCTGCACCAGCAGATCAATCTCGATGGGTGGCAGGAGGACATCACCGAACCGCTCGACCACACTATGGCGCCCATCACCCGTGTACAGGACCCGACCGGCGAAGACCTGATCATCCAGGTTCCGCACATCGACCCGCCCCTCTATGTCGCCGTCTGGAAGGTCGATGTCGGCAGAATACCGCTCTACCTCCTGGATACGGATATCCCCTGCAATAACCCCGGAAACAGGGGGATCTCGTCCCGGCTTTACACGGGAGATCTGGAGCAGCGCCTCCGGCAGGAGATCGTCCTCGGCATCGGCGGCAGAAAAGTGCTTCATGCGCTCGGCGTCGAGTATGCAGCGGTGCACTTGAACGAGGGGCACCCGGCGTTTGCACTGCTCGAACGGGTCAGAGAGCGGGTCGAGCGGGGAATGAGCTTCAACGAGGCGCTTGAACAGGTCCGGGCGACGTCCGTCTTCACCTCGCATACGCCTGTCCCTGCGGGGCATGACGTCTTCCCCATCGACCTCATCGACCGCTACTTCAGGGCCTACTATCCGGCGCTCGGTATCGACCGGAATGAGTTCCTGCAGCTCGGCGTCCATCCGCAGCTCTCAAACTCGGGCTTCAACATGACCGCGTTCGCCCTGCGCGCGTCAGCACATCACAACGGCGTCTCAAAGACGCACGGAAGCGTCACCCGGCAGATGTGGAGGTGTCTCTGGCCCGGGATACCCGAGGCGACCGTGCCCATCGATCACATCACGAACGGCGTTCATGTACCGACCTGGCTGAACCACCGGATGCGCGATCTCTACGACCGGCACATCGGATCGACCTGCCCGAACTGGCTCGCGGAGCACGATGACCCATCGATATGGGAACTCATCGATGAGATACCGGATGCCGAACTCTGGTATCTCCACACCTGGCTGAAGGCAAAACTCTTCAACCGTATCCGCGAGCAGGAGAGGGTCGGATGGGCGGTTCACCACAAAAGAGGGACGCCGCATCCGGCGGTCGGAGGAGCGTTCCTCAACCCCTCCGTCCTGACGATCGGGTTCGCCCGGCGGTTTTCGACCTACAAGCGGGCCTCCCTGATCTTCGAGGACCTGGAGCGGTTGAAACGTATCTTAAACAACCGGTGGCGCCCCGTTCAGATCATATTCGCCGGCAAGGCTCACCCGGCGGATAACGAGGGAAAACGGGTGCTCCAGCAGATCTATCGCTACATGCAGCAGCCTGAGTTCGGGGGGCGGATTGCTTTCATCGAGGACTACAACGAGAAGGTGGCCCAATACCTGGTGCACGGCGTCGATGTCTGGTTGAACAACCCCCTGCCCCCGATGGAGGCGAGCGGCACGAGCGGGATGAAGGCGTCGCTCAACGGGGTGCTGAACCTCTCCATCCTGGATGGGTGGTGGATCGAGGGTTACAACGGCAAGAACGGTTGGGCGTTCGGGAGCGAGGCGCTCGCCTGTTCAAACAGGGATGCTGCCGACGCCGTGGCGATCTACGACCTTCTGGAGAAAGAAGTCGTCCCGCTCTACTACAACCGCCCCATCGACGACATCCCCCATGACTGGGTGAAGATGATGAAAGAGTCGATCAAGAGCAATGGCCCCCGGTTCTCGGCCCGCCGGATGGTGAAGGAGTATGTCGCGCGGTATTACCCCTCGCTCCTGGAGGCTGCCGATGCGGGGCATATCCGGCCCCTGGAAAAGGCGGAACCCCGGGCGCCGGCCTGGGAGCCATGGGTGCAGGAGAAGGCCCGGAACGAGGGCGACTGAGGGGGGCCGGGGGCATTCCCCCCGGGGCGATGGGCGGGTGAGATTGCAGCGCCCAAAAAGGACGATAGAGGGCCGGGAGCCTCCTTGAGGCTAATGGGTATACTCGATGATCCTGATATCCGGGCCGATAGCCCTGATGATACAGTCCCTCATATCGGCATAATGCGGGCAGGGATAACCGATTGGATTTCCCCTGGTGATGCACGATGCGAATACGATCGCTTCTGCCCCTCGCTCGATGAGCATCTTCGCCCGCGGTATCGCCCTCTTACCGGGGCACCCGCCGCACGTCACAAACCCAACAATCTCAACGGGTCCGGTCTCCTTGAATGCACCTTTTCCCTCCCTTGTTACGAGGAAATCCGTGGTTCCCGGGCACATATCCTCGGTCATCATGCAGCGGATGATACCAACCTTCATACAGGTGAGCTCTCTACCCTGGACGATAACTATTTCCATCGGGCATAAATGGT
>MPOY01000461.1 GCA_001896715.1 Methanoculleus sp. EBM-46 | reverse complement strand
GCGCTGTCCGGCTGGAGACTGACGAGCGTGATGACGATGAACGGCGAGAGGAAAGCGGCAATGAACGCGATGTAATGTGCCCTGTTGCAGAGAACGCTTCTTGCCGCCATATACGGACAATCGCCGCCCCCACGCCCGGGAACTGCCGGAAACTCATCCTTAAACGTCCTCTTCAGCCGGGCGACGAGATACCGGGCGCCGGCGAGCTGGAACCCGATCGCCCCGCTCTGTGCAGCGATTGCGATGAGGTCGGATGCTTCCTCCAGGTAGAGATACCCTGGAAATAGTAAACTGAATCCATAATGGAGCATGAAAACGAGGAGGGTGAGGATGATGGCGGTGGATGCCTGCTTTTTCGAGAGGTACGAGAACATCAGGCGTATCTTTCCATCAACAGAGGCCGGTCGGCGTCCGTTCCGGGAATCAGGGTGATGTTGATCGGTTCGGATGAGTTCACGGTCGTGCGGTTGGACTGATAGCCCTCAAGGGTCAACTCGACCTCGTGGTCCCCCGAGGGGAGCCTGTCCATCCCAAAGAGCGTGGTCCCGTAAACCTCTCCGTCCACCGAGACATTTGCGCCCCGCGGGACTGAGTCTACGGTTATGCTCATCAGTATCGGGCGAGGTCCGCTTACCGGGCCGACCAGCTCCCGCTCAAGGTTCACCACGAACGTCAGCGATGCGGATATGTCAAGCGTCGTCGTATAGGGTATGAAACCATTCTTTTTCAGCCCGATGGGGCAGATACCTGCCCGATCGAAGGAGAGCGTCGCCGGCGTGCGACCATACGTCTCGTTGTTGACAGATATATCGGCCCCGGAGGGGATGGAGTTGAGGTGAACGGTATAGAGCCCGGGCGCGGCATCCGATCGGTTCTCCAGCGAGCAGAGGTAGACGTCGTAATTGCCGGTCCGGTTGTCGGACCAGACGACCTTGCCGCCGTCGATGTCCGGCCAGACCGGGTGGGGAAGATCGGCGAGGATCTCCGTTCCGGTTTCCGTCGAGAGGTCATACGCAGAAATCCCATTGTCGTCGCTCCCTCTCCCGTAAACAGACCAGACGATGGCGTCGCCGGAGACCGCCGGCCAGAGATCGTGCCCGGGCTCATCGGTGATCCAGGTCGTGTTGCCCGATGCGATGTCATAGCAACAGATGTCATAACTCCCTTCCCTCCACTCCGACCAGACGATGTAGTCTCCCGATATCACCTGGTTCCTTCGCATGACGGGGAGATCGGTGATCCGGTCGTGCTCGTTTGACGTCAGGTTATAGAGGTGGATGGTATAGCCTTTCGTCCCGTGCTGTTCAGCCCAGATGATCCGATCGCCCGATATCGAGGGACAGGTCTCGTCGGCCGCCGATCTGGCTATCGGATTCTCGTCCCCCGAAGAGAGATTGCGGTAGTAGATATCCATATTTCCGTCCCGTTTGTCGTGCCAGACGATGATGTCGCCCGATATGGCCAGGGTCGACTCCCGCTCCCATGTTATATCCTGCGACTCGCTCGTCTGGTACGGCATGGCGGGATACTGCGTGATCTGGGTGATTGTACCGCTCCGGATGTCATACACGCGGATGCACGGGAAGATCTTACCGGAGGAATCGCTCTGGTCTTCCACCCACCCGATCCAGTTGCCGGAGATCTCCGGGGATGTCCGGGGCGAAAAGTGCTCGATGATCATCTCCGCGGATCGGTTTGCAATGTCGTAGAGATACAGGTTCCTGGTATTGATGCGATCGGTCTCCATCCATAGTATCCTGTTGCCTGATATGCGCGGAAGAACCTGATCTCTCGTGCTGTTTGTTATCTGTACGATCGGGAAGTTATCTGCCCCCGGAACCGCCTGTAGCGCAGGGTTTGAGGTGTCGGCCTGGACCGCATCGGCGGGTTGCACGCTCTGGACGGTCGCGGAGATCGCGATTACGAGGAGGAAAAATCCGGCAATATGGCAGATCCGGGTCATGCCGATCTTCACCGGGGCATAATATGCATCCCAGAATATAATAGTATCCATATGAATGCAGGACGATGTTCCGGCGCTGTCCGGCCCGGTGGCGGGCGCTTGTGCAGGCGGCAGCGCTCCCCCGGGGAAGACTGCATGCGGCCGGCTGCTGATCTGCCCGGGAAGGCGTATGCGGCCGGCCGGTATCCTGAGGCAAGGTATTTAACCGCCACCGCATCCACACTGCAGCCGATCGTATGACCCTCGTACCAACCCTTCTTCGCCGCGTTGTGGTGTGCTGGCTGGTGATGTTGATCGTGCTCGTATCCTGTTCTCTCCCCGTTCTGGGAGCCGATGGCTCCGCGGACCTGCCGCCGGGGCACCCGGGCTCCCCTCTCCGGACCTCCGTGGAGCACCGAACCGATTATCCTTTAGCCTGGCACAACCTGAGGCCTACATGGTTCATGAACGTACCGGACGTCCGGTATACCGTGCGAAACCCGACGGCAGAGCCCGTCTGGGTCCGGCTCGTATCGGAGTACCCGGGCTACAGCGCACCGACCGTCAGCGTATCGGAGATCGGCGCCGGGAGCCCGGCCACGTTCGACCATTTCGTCGTCCTGGACCGCGAGGAGATCCAGGAGATCCGGGCGCCGGCCAGGGTAGCCGTCCACTACCGGATCGAGTACTGGGATGGCGGCAACTGGACCGTTCACGACGAGCAGACGGACCCGGTCACGTTCTACCCGATGGACCAGATGGTGTGGGCCACGGAGGACAAGGACGGGGTGATCACGATCTATCACGGGCTCATCGCCATATTCGTGACCCCGCAGTCCCCCGGGGTGGCAGCGCTGGCGGCAAAGGCAAAGGAGCGGGCGACCGGGGAGTTCGACCGGAGGTATGTGGACTACGGTATGGAGCGGACGCTGCCGGGCTATGCCCTTCCCAACCAACGGACAACCTACGCCGATACGAAGAATCGGACGGCGCTGCAGGTCAAAGCCATCTACAACGCGCTGAAGTACGACTATAACCTGAGTTACGTCGACGCGCTGGTAGCGTTCGGCATGGGCGACTCGCAGCGGGTCAGCACCCCGGACGAGTCGCTTGCAACCGGGAGCGCAAACTGTATCGACGGTGCCGTCCTCTTCGCCTCGGCGATAGAGCGGCTCGGTATGCAACCGTACATCGTCGTCGTCCCGGGTCACGCCTACGTCGCATGGAAGACCGATAAGGCCGGGACGGAGGTCGATGCCCTCGAGACGACGTGGGTGAGTTCTTGTGATTTTGAGAGGGCATACGACGCGGGGACAAAGAGGTATAAGGAAGATGCTAAATCCGGGAGGATGGAGCTCTACCAGTCGTTGTTCGACCGGAGGTTGTCGCGCAATGAGTACGATTCGATCTACGTTCTCGTGGAGATACGGTGGCTGCGGTCCCAGGGCATCCTGCCGATGAAGTGAGGTTTTGGGGGGCCGGCGGGATCGTAGAGACGGTGCCGCACCGGGGAGGGAGACGGTATGGGCACGACCGCACCGCGAGGCCCAAACCCCTGGCGGACAGGTCTCTCCTCCTCCGTAGGAGCCCGCTCCCGGGCCCGATTCGCCCGCATCCCGGCACCGCCCCCGCGCACCGCCTCTCCGGCATAATCACCCCGCCAACCGGAGCGCACCCCGGTATCCGCTCTCAGGAGGCGTTCGTTCGTGCCCGAACACCTCCCTCGACCATAATGTTGATATACAAAATACATTATTAATAATGTATAATTGGGGTAATAGGATGGCTGAAAACTTTAACGTCAGGCTCAATGAGGCGAAGTACTATACTCCCGAAGCCAGCTGCAGGGAGCAGTCCTGGATAGGCGACTACAACCGTGCCTACCAGGCGTTCCTTGCGGACCCCGATGGGTTCTGGGATAGTGCCGCCAGAGAACTTGAATGGTTCCAGCCCTGGGACCAGGTGAGAGAATGGGAATACCCGCACGCCAGGTGGTTTGTGAACGCAAAGCTCAACATCACCCACAACTGCCTGGACCGCCACGCCCACAGCCAGCGGCGAAACAAGGTCGCCCTCATGTGGCGGGGAGAGACCGAGGACGAGGAGCGTATCCTCACCTACCGCCAGCTCCTGCAGGAGGTCTGCCGGTTCGCAAACGGCCTCTCCCGCCTTGGCGTCAGGAAGGGCGACCGGGTCTGCATCTACATGCCGGTCGTCCCCGAGCAGATCGTCGCGATGCTCGCCTGCGCCCGCATCGGGGCCATCCACACGGTCGTCTTCGGCGGGTTCGGTGTCAGCGCGCTCAACCAGCGTATCCGGGGCACCGCCGCGAAGGTAGTCATCACCGCCGACTTCACCTACCGGCGCGGCAAGGCAATCCCGCTCAAAAACATCGTAGAGGAAGCGGTCGTCAAAGCCCCGAGCGTCGAGCGGATCGTCATCCTCCGGCGTGACGCCGAGAAGCCCGTCGAGATCCACCCCGAGATGGAAGTAGACTACCACGACCTGATGAACGGCGTGGGGCGCGAATGCCCGCCCGAGCCGATGGATGCCGAGGATCCGCTCTTCATCCTCTACACGAGCGGCACCACCGGATCCCCGAAGGGCATCGTACACGCCTGCGGCGGCTATATGGTCGGGACCTACTACACGACAAAGCACATCTTCGACGTAAAGGACAGCGACATCTACTGGTGCACCGCCGACCCCGGCTGGATCACCGGCCACAGCTACGGCGTCTACGGCCCGCTCCTGAACGGCGCCACCTGCCTCATCACGGAGACGACCCCCGATTACCCGACCCCGGCCACCAACTGGGACCTCATCGAGGAGTACGGCGTCACGATCTTCTACACCGCCCCGACCGCCATCCGCATGTTCATGCGGGTAGGAGAAGAGTGGCCGAACCGCTACAACCTCTCGTCGCTCCGCATCCTCGGATCGGTCGGCGAACCGCTCAACCCCGAGGCGTTCGAGTGGTTCTACCAAACCATCGGGAAAGGCCGGTGCCCCATCGTGGACACCTGGTGGCAGACCGAGACCGGTATGCAGATGCTGACCACGACGATCGGTGAACCGATGCGCCCCGGGTTTGTCGGAAAACCGATACCGGGCGTCGTCGCGGATGTCGTCGACAAAACGGGCAAACCGGTCCCGCCGGGCACCGGCGGCCTCCTGGTCATCAAAGAGCCCTGGCCGTCCATGATGCGGACGATCTGGAACGACGACGAACGCTACTGCAAGTACTGGGACACCATCCCGGGCTGCTACACGGCAGCCGACCTCGCGGTGAAGGACGAGGACGGTTACATCATGGTCATCGGGCGGTCCGACGACCTGATCGTCGTCGCCGGTCACAACATCGGCACCGCGGAGGTCGAGAGCGCCCTCGTCTCCCACGAGGCCGTGGCGGAGGCTGCCGTCATCGGAAAACCCGACGCTCTGAAGGGGAACACCATCAAGGCCTTCGTCATACTCAGGGACGGCCGCCAGCCCGGCGACAAGCTGAAGAACGACCTCACCTACCACGTCCGGTTGACGCTCGGCCCCATCGCCATACCCTCCGAGATCGAGTTCGTCCGGTCGCTCCCCAAAACCCGGAGCGGCAAGATCATGAGGCGGGTCTTAAAGGCGCAGGAACTGGGTATGGACCCCGGAGACATCTCGACTCTGGAAGAGTAGACAACCAACCCCTTTATATACTCTTTTATATATGTTATAAATATGAATGAGCGTAGACCAGAGGAATCTCTCAAGATAGAAAATATCGTTGCTTCGGCGAAAGTGACGGATTCTCTTGATCTTCCCTCCCTTGCCTCTCAGCTGAAGGACGCGGAATATAATAAAAAACGGTTCCCGGGCGTCGTTCTTCGTATGCAGGACCCGAAGATCGCCGCGCTCGTCTTCGGTTCCGGCAAGGTCGTCCTGACGGGCGCAAAGAGCATCGACAGCCTCTCGAGGGGGCTCGATATACTCGCCGACCAGTTGCGGGCGCTCGGCATCGATATACCCGAAGACCTGACCTACAAGATCCAGAACATCGTCACGTCCGCCGACCTCGGGACGCCGATCAACTTGAACAAGATCGCCGTGGGGTTCAACCTGGACAAGATCGAGTACGAACCCGAGCAGTTCCCCGGCCTCGTCTACCGCCTCGACGACCCGAAGGTGGTCGTCCTCCTCTTCGGGTCCGGCAAACTGATCATCACGGGCGGCAAGGTGCCCGAGGATGCGAAGCGTGCGGTGCAGCGGATCCTCTCCGAGCTCTCCGGTCTCGGGCTCATCTGAACTCTGGCAACTACTCTTTTCCGGATTCCGGGAATGCGTTTTCGAGTCTCTGATCCGTATCCCCCTTCTCACACGGTGCCGCCGCAAAATCCGCTCCCGGCCAGCACGTGCCGCCCCCTGCCCGGGAGGCGCCTCTCTCCGGCGTATGTTGGTCGGGGTTGCCGGCCACGCCCTGTCCCCGGGTATTCCCCACACTGCCCGGCAAAGCGCGATCCGTCAGAGAAAGATATCATCAACCCGATGCCCTATCGGTCTTTTCAGGTGCAGCGTAATCGCCGGATCTCCCATTAGAATAATAATATTTTTATAGTCAGATTTAAAACCATAGATACTACCTGATGGTGAACGGATGAGGTCAGACAAGGTACGATACTTTACGCCACGCGACGAAGAACTCGCCGAGCTCCTCATGGGCATCGGTATCAAGAGAAATGTCTCCAAAGTGCTCGTATATCTTGCAAACATAGATGAAGCGACGTCCCGCGATATCGAGCGCGGCACCGATCTCCGCCAGCCCGAGGTCAGCATCGCCATGCGCTACCTCAAGGAATGCGACTGGATCGATACCCGCGAGAGCAAGTCGGAGAGCAAGGGGCGGCCGGTGAAGATATACGCGCTCTCCCGTCCCATAACCGAGATCATGGATACGATCGAGAAGGAGAAAAAGAAAGAAGCCCGGCACCAGCTAGACCTCATCCAGAAGATGCGGGAATGTATATCAATGCAGTGAGACGACGCGGCAACCGATTTTTTCGCCGACGATAACCGTTATCTTTTCTGTATACGCCGTAAAAAGGCCGCACTCCAGAACACCGGGGATGGCGGCTATCGCTGTTTCAAGCCCCTCGGGCTCCCCGATCGCCCCGAAGTCGCAGTCGAGTATGAAGTTGCCGTTATCGGTGACGACCGGGCCGTCTTTCTTCACCCCTTCCCGGAGGACCGGCGCGGCCCCGAGCAGGGAGAGGCGCCGGGAGACACCCGCGAGGGCAAACGGGAGCACCTCGACCGGGACGGGCGCGCTCAGGGTATCGACCGTCTTGGAGGGGTCGACGACGATGATCACCTCACGGGCCGCATCGCAGACGCACTTCTCCCGGAGGTGGGCCGCCCCGCGCCCCTTTATCAGGTTCAGGGCCGGATCGACCTGGTCGGCCCCGTCGATGGCGACGTCGAGCTCCGGGTACTCATCGAGGCCGGCGAGCGGTATGCCGTAGCGGCGCGCCCGGATGGCCGCCTGATAGGATGTCGGTATGCCGGTGAAAGAGAGCCCCTCCCCGGCTATCCGCTCGCCCAGGCGCTCCATCGCAAAGAAGACCGTCGACCCTGTCCCGAGGCCGACGGCCATACCGTCCTCGACCATCGCGGCCGCACGATACCCTGCGTTCCGCTTCGGTTCTGCCGTCACGACCTGCTCACCATACCGTCGAATATGCCCCGGAGCTCATCCCTGGCGCCGAACGCCGTGCAGTCGAGCGTGATGGGCGTGATGGAGACGTTGCCCTTCTGCACCGCATGCACGTCGGTCCCCTCTTCCGCATCCTCGTGCAGCGGCCCGTCTATCCAGTAGTACGGGCGCCCGCGGGGGTCGAAGCGCTCCTCGACGCCGGTGTAGAAGAGTTTCTCGGCAAGGCGGGTGATCTCGTAGCCGCCGCGCACCGGTGTGGGTATGTTCACGTTGATGACGTGTGCGTTCCCGGGGAACCCGTTTGCGAGGACCCGCTCGCAGACCTCGCGGACCACCCTTTTCGCGTCAAAGAACCTGTCCCTGATCTGGGATGGGTCGTCGAACTTGTCGCCCTGGTCCTCCACCTGGAGAGAGAAAGCAAGGGAAGGCACCCCCTGGTTGGATGCCTCGAGGGCGGCGCCGACGGTCCCCGACGTCATGATGGACTCGTACGAGAGGTTCTCACCGATGTTGATGCCGCTGACAACGACATCCGGGTTCAGGTGCAGGGCAAACAGACCGATGATAACGGCATCGGTCGGTTTCCCGCCGACCGAGTAGGCCGGCACGCCGTTCATCAGCACCTTCGTCGCCCGGATCGGCTCAAAGATCGATATCGATCGCCCCACGGCGCTCTGCTGGGTGGCGGGCGCGACGACCGTGACGTCGGCGATCGGCGCGAGGGCCTCATAAGCCGCCCAGAGTCCCGCGGACGTGATCCCGTCGTCGTTGGTGAGCATAATCTTTGGCTTCATCCTTATCTATAGGATTGTTCCCCCGTATCAAATACTTGCCCGATCGTCAGGGTCAAGTGCCTGAGAGGCAACCTTTACTGCGATGAAGGTTTTTCTCGCCGAATACTCCATCTGCAACGATCCCGGCCTTGCGCCCGAGGGTGCCGCCATGCTCGCCGTGCTCAGCGGAAGTTTTGAACGGTGCGGCTACGACGTGGTGACGCCGGAGGGCCCCGACCTCGAGGACGGCATACGGAGGCTCGCGCCGGGGTGCGATGCCGGTCTGGTCATCACGCCGGACCGCCTCCTCTTTCGGTATACGCACCTCCTTGAGCAGTTCACCCACAACATCGGGTGCGGGAGCATGAATGCGGCGATCTCTGCAAACAAACAGCGGGCCGGAGCGATCCTCGCCCGGCACGGCATAGCGGTCCCGCCCGCTGCCGGCAGCGGGAGACGGGTCGTCAAACCGGTGATGGGCTGCGGGGCACAGGATGTCAGGCTGACGGACGGGGAGCCGGGCGCCGGGGAGTTTGCCGAGGCTTACATCGAGGGGGAGGCGCTGAGCGTGAGCCTCGTGGGGAGCCGGGTGACCGGCAACGCCTGCGAGTACTACTCGGGCAACCCGCCGCTCCTGCTTGCCGTCAACCGGCAGGATATCGCCGTCGCGGACGACGGGAGTTTTCAGTATCTCGGGGGAGAGACGCCCATCCACCCTGATCGGGAGGAGGAGATCGTCGATCTCGCCGTTCGGGCGATGAACGTCCTCGGGTGCCAGGGGTATACCGGCATCGACGTCATCGTCGGGGACGAGATCTACGTGGTCGACGTCAACCCGCGGCCCACGACCAGCCTGGTCGGCATCGCGGCGGTCATGGAGGAGGAGATCGCCGACATACTCATCAGGGCGTCGCACGGCGAGGCGCCGGCGGACGTGCACCTCTCCGGGAGGGTGCGGTTCGATAAGGACGGGAGGATCGCCCGGGTATGATCGGCATCGACATAGGCGGTGCAAACCTCAAGGTCGTCGACGACGCCGGGGTGCACATCCACTACTG
>MPOY01000068.1 GCA_001896715.1 Methanoculleus sp. EBM-46 | reverse complement strand
TGGCGGTCAGGGTACTCCTGCGGGACGGGCTTATCGTCTACCCCACCGAGACGGTCTACGGTCTTGGGGCGGATGCGCTCTCCGAGGATGCGGTGATGAGGGTGTACGAGGCCAAGAACCGGCCGCCGGGAAAACCGATATCGATCGCGGTATCGGATATGGATATGCTCACCGCCGTTGCGGTGGTGGACGACGCCGCCCGGGCCTTCATCAGGCGCTTCCTGCCCGGCCCGGTGACGGTCATCCTCCCGGCGAAGTCCTGCCTCCCGGAGATCCTCACCGGCGGCACGGGGCTCATCGGCATACGGTGGCCCGATCACGACGTCGCCATCGCCATCATCGCGCGGTTCGACTCGCCCATCACCGCCACCAGCGCGAACGTCTCGGACAGTTCCCCGCCGACCCGGCCCGGGGAGGTCTCCATACCGAACGACTACCTGGTCGACGGCGGGGAACTGCCCGGGACACCGAGCACGGTGGTGGACCTGACCACCCGGCGCATCCTGCGGAAGGGTGCGGCATGGGAAGCGGTGGAAGCATTCCTGGAGACCTTGCAGGCATGAGACCGGTACGACTCCGTGACTTCGTCGAGGATCGCGACGGCTGCATCTATGCCGTCTCGAACTACGATAACAACGACCGGATAGGATGCATCCTCCGCTACGCCCCGGAGCCGGACGGGGAGCGGACGAGCCTCTCCGGCCGCCGGTACCGCAAATACGATTTTGCCGAGTCTTTTGCCTGGATACGGGAGCATAAGCCCGAATACCTGGATATGGTCCACCGGGTGCCCCCGGGCGATGTGGTCAGGGTCTACAAGCCCGAGGAGGAGATCGGGAAGGTGGCGGCGAGAAACGCCCGGGTGAGGAGGCTTCTTGCCCACTTCAGCCTCCCGGCGGGCTCGTTCGGGTGCACGGGCTCGCTCCTCTGCGGCCTGGAGAACGCCGCTTCGGATATCGATATGGTGGTCTACGGCGACGCCTGGTTCTCAGCCCAGCGCCAGCTCCGGCATCTCGTGGGGACCGGGGTGATACCGGTGATGAGCGGCGGGATGTGGCGGAAGGTCTACGATAAACGGGTGCCGGAGATATCGTTCGAGGCGTTCGTCCTGCACGAGCAGCGGAAGTGGAACCGGGGGGAGTTTGAGGGGACCTACTTCGACCTCCTCTACACCCGGGACTACGGGAACCTGGACGCGGTTCCTCCCGGCGCGGGCGAGGTGCTCGGCCGGGCGACG
>MPOY01000040.1 GCA_001896715.1 Methanoculleus sp. EBM-46 | reverse complement strand
CCTTTGTCGAGCCGGGAGACTCAGGGCTGAAGATGATACCCTCGGCGGCCCTCCGCACCCGGGCGGAGCGGGTGAGCACCGAACTGATCTGGCCCGACCGGCTCGCCGGGTTCTGCGGCGACATCTGCCCCTACGACACGATGATGCACGCTGCGCGCGACGCCGACGTGATCCTCGTGAACTTCTACCACCTCTTTGACGACACCATCCGCGAGCAGCTCTACCTCTCGCTCGGTATCGAGGGGTCTGACACCCTGCTGCTCATCGACGAGGCCCACAACTGCGGCGACGTCGTCCAGAGCATCGAGAGCGTGACGATCGAGGAGCGCGACATCGTGCAGGCCGGCCACGAACTTGCCGGGCGGCGGCGGTCGCAGCAGTCGGCGGACGCCGTCACCCAGATCCTGCCGCAGATCACCCGGTTCATGGAAGCGCTCAAGGCGTCGCACGAGGTCGAGGACTGGTTCGACCCGGCCATATTCCAGCGGATGATCCTTGCCGGCACGCTCTACCGGAACGTGGAAGGGGTCGTCGACGATCTCCTCAAGATCAGCGAGGGGATCCGCGAGAAGAACATGCAGGCGGGCGAGTTCCGGGAGAGCGCCATCGAGCGGCTGACCGAGTTCTTCTACCGGATATTTCGGTCTGCAGACGACCCGGCCTACCTGACGGTCTACCGGAAGGCAGACGACGGATCGGTGGCGCTCGAGGTGAGGAACATCGACCCGAGCACCAAACTCCAGGAGATCGCGCAGGCGCATGCATGCTCTGTCCTGATATCCGGGACGCTCTCCCCCATCGAGAGTTACCGGCGCTACTACTTCGGCGACCTTCCCGTCACCACGATATCGCTCCCGAACGCCTTCCCCCCCGAGAACCGCCGCATATTCTGCGCCGACGACATCACCACCGCCTACTCGATGCGCCGGGACAAAGAGAACCTCGCGCGGACCGAGGACTACATCGCCACGTTTGCCGCCCTCCCGGGGAACCTGGCCGTCTACTTCCCCTCCTACGACCTCCTCAACACGTTCGCGGAGCGGTGCGCCCCCCGGATAAGGAAGAAACAGATCTACGTCGAGCCCAAAGACACCGCCGCCGCTTCCGTCATGCTCCGGGAGTTCATGGCCCTCCCGGGGACGGGCCGGTTTGGCGTCCTCTTTGCGGTCTCTGGCGGCAAGTGGAGCGAGGGCCTCGACTACCGGGGCGAGATGCTCGCGGGCGCGCTCGTCATCGGCCTCCCGCTTGCGCCGTTCAACCGCGTCCGCCGGATGGTGATCGACTACTTCCGCATGAAGTTCGGGGCGGAGGGCGAGTTCATCAGTTACACCCTTCCGGCGATCAACCGCGCTCTCCAGGCGCTCGGCCGGGTGCTCCGGACACCCGAAGACCGGGGGGTGCTCGTCCTTGGAGAGCGGCGGTTCCTGGAATCCCGGGTCCACGCCGGTCTGCCGCCGTGGATGCAGGAGGAGATGACGACCTGCACCATCGACCTCTTCAAGAAGGAGGCCGGCCGATGGCGGTTCTGACCGGATCGTGCCGGTTCGGCCTCTGGCACGTCCACGTCGCGTGGCAGGACGATCTCGTCTACCGGGTGCGTTTTGCGCGTACCGGGCTTGAGGGGCCGGTCCCGGAGGAGATCCTGCTTTACTGTGCCGGGCGCCGGGCGGACCTCTCCTCCCTCCGGAGTGTTGCGACCGGGGGAGGTTCGACGTTCGCCGCGATCTATCGCGCGGTTCGCGACATCCCCTCCGGAGAGACCGCCACCTACGGCGATATCGCCCAAAGGGTCGGGACCGCGCCCCGGGCGGTCGGGTCGGCGATGGCTAAGAACCCGACCCCGATCGTGGTGCCCTGCCATCGGGTCGTCGCCAAGACCGGTATAGGCGGGTTCACCCCCGATCCGGCCATCAAGGAGGCGCTGCTCGCCATGGAGCGCCGGGAGAAAGGGAGAAGTTAACAGGTAACTGCGTCTATATAGGTAGTGACATGAAGATCGTGGTCCTGGGTGCGGGAGCGGTCGGCCTGACCATCGCCGCAAAGCTCTCCCGAGTCGCAGATGTCCATGCCGTTGCGAGGGCGCGGCACGCGGACGCGGTGCGGGAGCGGGGTCTCTTTTTGACCGGCATATGGGGAGAGGGCACCTACCGCTTCAGTTGCTCTGAAGACCTTCCCCCCGCGTGGCGGGCTGCCGACTACTTCATCATCACCGCCAAATCCACCGATACGGAGGCGGTCTGCCGCCAGTTTGCGGATGCAATCCGGGGACAGGAGGTGGTGAGCCTCCAGAACGGCATCGGGAACGAGGAGGTCATCGGGCGGTTCACCGACCGGGTCATCGGGGCCATGATCATCACCGGGTTTGAGTGGCGGGGCGATGCGGCGGTTCACGTCTCGGTGGAAGCGGCGCCGATGAGGCTTGGCAGGTTCCCGTCCGGCACGGACGAGGCGGTCGTCCGCCTTGCCTCTCTCTTTTCGGAGGCCGGCATCCGGGCGGAAGCGACCGGTGCGATCAGGAGCGACCTCTGGTCAAAAACCCTCTACAACTGTGCGCTAAACCCGCTCGGGGCCATCATGAACGTTCCCTACGGGGCGCTTGCCGATCCGCACGCCTGGGCGGTCGTCACCGGGATCGTCCGGGAGGCCTATTTGGTGGTGGAGGCCGAGGGCATCGCCCTCCCCCGGGCAACGCCGGAGGCGTACCTGGAGTATCTCCGGACCGTCCAGCTCCCTGCGACGGCCGCCCACCACTCCTCGATGCTCCAGGACCTCGCCCGCGGGCAAAAGACCGAGATCGAGTTCATGAACGGCGCCGTGGCGGCGCTCGCCCGGCGGCACGGTCTCGATGCGCCCTATAACGCCTGCATCGCCGAACTGATCCGCTTCCGGGAGCGGCTCTAGCGCAGGGTGAGCATGCGATCGGCAATTATCCTCGTGGGCGGAGCGGCACGGCGTGCCGGAGGGCGGGAGAAGTACTTCTTCACCTTCCAGGGCAAGACCTTCATCGACCGCCTCATCGATACCCTGCGGGAGGTGGTGGACGAGATCGTCGTGGTCGCGCGGGACCCGGAGCAGTGCGAACGGTTCATCCATCTCGACGACGTCAGGTGCATACCGGATATCAGGAGGGATCTCGGGCCTATCGGCGGCCTGCACGCGGGGACGCTTGCGGCGCACGGCGAGTACATATTCGTTGCCGCCTGCGACATGCCCTGCATCAACCCCGGGGTGGTGAGGATGCTCTTTGACGCCGCTCTCGGGTACGACGCCGCCATACCGAGCTGGAACGCCGATATGCTCGAACCGCTCCATGCGGTCTACTGGAGGAGCGCGCTGCTCGCCTACCTGGAGGAGCACGAGTCCCTCTCGCTCCGCCCGATGATCCGGAGCCTGAACACCCGCTACGTGAGCGTCGAGACGATCCGCGAGATCGACCCCGACCTCCTGACGTTCACGAACATCAACAAGGTCGAGGACCTGCAGTTGATCGACCCGTCGACGGAGCACGGGCAGGACGATGCGTGCGGGTCCGGGCTGGAACCGTCCTGATCCGGCCCGGACCGCGCCGTCTCCCGGTTCTCTGCGGCCCGAGGCGATGACCTCCCCGGCCCCCGGCGCCAAATGTCCCGCGGGATACCCCCGTGCCCCGGGGCTCCGCCGCGCCGCCTGTCGTGGGATTGCACGGGTGCCGGTCTGCCGTCCGGGGAGGGCGGGCCTCCTCCCGACCGAAAGGCTTATACCGGTTATCTGTGTAGTCAGGGCCTGATGTCATCGGGGGAAGTGACTTCAACCAGATCTACCGGAGGGGGGAGG
>MPOY01000037.1 GCA_001896715.1 Methanoculleus sp. EBM-46 | reverse complement strand
TTTAATGGGCAACCTTAAGGATCTGTTGCTGCATTCCCCGATGATCGCCAGATCGTAATTTTCTTCCTCAAGTCTTTGGACAAACCGAACATAGTCATACCCGTACCACCTGAGGGCTGGGAAAATATCCCAGAATTCTCCCGGAAAAGCACCCACGGCAATTGCACTCCTATTACTCTGCGGAAGCGTCATTCTCGGTTCAAACGTGTCGAATACGAGCGTTTCTGGATGATGCAGAACCGATTTTTCATCCAAGCAGGGACCGTCCAGAGGTTCGGGCACCCCAGTGACTACCTCCTGAACGTTCTTCTCCTGGAGATTTCTTTTACGAATTTCCTCCCAGAATGTCAAAATACCGGGATCATGTGAATACGACCGAATTTGATTATGGACGCAGCCAGTCCAGTCACCATGCCAATCAACGGGAATGATCTCATTGTAGTCTGTAAAAAGATCCGGATATGCGGCTCCGATAGGTGAGTATGCTGTAGAGATTCCTATTATATAGATATCAAATCCTCTTGGCAACCACAGTTCGAGTGCACTTCGGCTTTTCGTAGCCTCAATCGGGAAGCTATACTGATAGCATCCCTCTCTCAGGTATATTCCTACATCCGATTGACCTTTGATTCTTTGCAGACATGCTACTTTTTTGCCTCGCGCTCGATAATAGCGTTCAAGAGCCAGTAAAAGAGCAATTTTTCCCTGATCGCAATACGAAGCCATTACGTACACTTCACGCATACTTCAGCCTCCGGCAACAGGTCTCAAACTGGTTTCTGTACCTCTCGCGCCCGATGGCATCCCGGAGCAGCACGTCATTGATTTTCTGTGGAAAACGCCCTGTTATTTGCTGATTCCGTGAACAATCCCAATATGTACCATCAGGAAGAACGGAAAGCCCCAGTATCCCTGCAATACAACCTTTTTCCACGCAGGTCACGGTACAGAGAATTCCTTCTTGCTCAACCCGCTCCTTGACCCGTCGCTTCTCGGATAACCAGTCCGAAAACGATAAGGGATCCAGCCCGTTTTCACAAATCGGGTGATAGAGATTGAAGTTGAGCAGGTAAGAACCAGTTTCGATACAGAGATCTATGATATGATCGATGCACTTCAGGTTCTGTTTGTTGGCGGTAAATGAGATGCTGTGGCGAATGTTGTTCTCGTCCAGTAGCCGCAGTGCTCTCATCGCGTTTTCGTAGCTCCCGGCACCACGGATGAAATCGTGAACGCGGCTATTTCCATCAATGCTTATCTGAATCCCGTCGTTTCTCCGGAACAGACCAATGTATTGCGGGACAAGGATCCCGTTCGAACTCAGGGCTATGTACCCGTTCAAACTTCGTACAATGCTGCATACTTCGCCGAATTGCGGGTGGAGAAGGGCTTCCCCGCCGCTCAAAATGATAGTACTCTGGGGGAGTGGAAGATCTGCCTGCAGGAAGTTGGTACTTACTTCCCGTATCATCTCCAGCGGCATCGAGGTATTTCCTTTGTGAAGATAGCAATGCCTGCATGCCAGCTGGCAGTAATCGACGATATGAAGGTCAAGAAAGTTCGCAGGCATTCATACCACTATTCTGTTCGGCACATTTTCTTTCCATTGCAATATCATGTCACGCGAGATTTCGTAACGCTTAATTATGTAGTATTAACAATTTTTGTGATTGTTTTGATCTTACTTAACAGTTGCCCATCGGGATTATGTTCCGAGCTCATCGAATTATGTGTATCTCCGGTTTGATGGCCTCCTATTCCAGCGCACATTGCTCTACCCCGTACATCAACTCCCACACCATCCAGCGGGGGGCTGGGGACAGGCATAGCGATATGTGATGGACGGAACGTCCAGGACAAGAGCACCGTCAGGTGCGAAGAGGAGGCGGCAACACACGACACCGGGCTTCGCGTGCGGTGGCGGCAGGACCGATGCCTCACGCATTGGACGTGAAGATCTTCGAAGTGCGATGTTCCTACGGAGCGGAGCTCGAGCACCAAAGGCGCGAGGAAAGTAGGTTATCTGGCCTCCCGGAGGCTTTCGCAAATAGTTTAGCGAAATACCGGGCTCCGACAGATTTTCGCGCGCCCGGCTGTTTTGACCCATACAGGGCATAGTCCCCCCGCGACGATACCAAACAGTACCAAGAGATATCATGAATATTAAAATTACAACTATTTATTAAATATTAATTAAATAAAATTCATATCAGATATTAAACAAAAAGACATTTATTGTACTAAAACGATCTCCCTCTGCCGGGGATGGTACCCCCGACAGTAAATAAACATGGAGATGGAAAATGAAAACAGCCAAACAGTGCATGCTGACGGGCATGCTCGTGCTGATAGCGGCGCTCGCGATGGTAGCGCCGGCGGCGGCGGACCCATACCTGGGCGGAGACCCCCTGGTCACCGCGAACGGA
>MPOY01000246.1 GCA_001896715.1 Methanoculleus sp. EBM-46 | reverse complement strand
CCCCGTCGGGTTCTACTACGAGCGGGGCGCCTCCCGGGCAAAGGAGTGGGCGTTCATGAAGACCCAGTGGGACCGCGTCGGCTACCGGTTCACCGACCGTTGCGTCGTCCTCCGCGGCTACATCGTCGGTTCCGCGAGAGACGACGTCTACTGGAAGAAGGCGCTCTTCGGCCGGTGGCTGGTCATGTCGTCCCACCACATGACCGATGAGACCCTGCCCTCCTACATCGACCGGATCCGCCGGTTCCGTCCCCGGTTCATCCAGGCCTACCCCTCGACGGCCGTGGTGCTCGCCCGCTACATGCGCGAGCACGCGATCGAAGCGTTCCCGACCGTGCGGGCCATCCTCTGCGGCTCCGAGAACCTCTACCCCTGGCAGAGGAGCCTGCTTGCCGGGGCTTTCGGGTGCCGGGTCTTCTCCTGGTATGGAAACTCCGAACAGACCGTTCTTGCCGGGGAGTGCGAAGAAAGCGCTCATTACCACATCTTCCCCGAGTACGGCGTCGTCGAGCTGATCGGGCGGGGCGGTCGTCCCGTCGAGCGGCCGGGAGAGGCCGGCGAAGTGGTCGCGACCAACCTCACCAACTTCGTCTGCCCCCTCATCCGCTACCGGACCATGGACGTTGCAGTCCTCGGGGAGGGGCCGTGCTCCTGCGGCCGGAACTACCCGCTGCTCGAGAAGGTGGAAGGGAGGGTTCAGGACTTCATCGTGACGGGCAAAGGCGAGCTCCTCCCCGGGATCACCATGAACATCGACACCGATGCGTTCGATAATGTTAAGCAGTTCCAGTTCTACCAGGAGAAGGTCGGGGAAGTTATCCTGAACATCGTAAAAAAACCGGCATTTGGTGATCGAGATGCGGATTATCTCTTCCGGGAGGTTGACCGGAGTTGCGGCGACGACGTGACCATCACCATCAGGTACGTGGATGCCATCCCGCTCACCGCCCGTGGCAAGTACCGCTATTTCGTCCAGAATATGCCGATACGCTTTGGCGAGCGGGAATTTGCACAGGACGAGCATGGATCCTCCGACGTATCGGCCTGACCCATGGGGTGCGTACGTGAAGGCCGATCCCCTGAGCCGGGTATCGCATGCGAATCCTCTCACCCTACAGGCGCTCACCCTGATCCCGTCCTACCGGGTGTACCGCAGGATGTATACCCTCCTCCGCCGGTCGCGGTGGTGGAGCCGGGAGGAACTTCTGGCCTACCAGGCAGAGGCGCTCTCGCGGCTGCTCGACCACGCCTACGAGAACGTTCCCTACTACCGTCGGGTCTTCGACGAGCGGGGCCTCGTCCCCGCCGATATCCGGACCCCCGGCGACCTCGCCCTCCTTCCTTTCCTGACAAAAGAGATCGTCCAGGCCAACCTTGCCGATTTAAAAGCCCGGAACTACCCCGAGTCGGCGTTCGAGTACGTGCGCACGTCCGGTTCCACCGGCACCCCTATGGGGTTCTACTACGAGCGGGGCACCTCCCGGGCAAAGGAGTGGGCGTTCATGAAGGTCCAGTGGGACCGCGTCGGCTACCGGTTCACCGACCGCTGCGTCGTCCTCAGGGGGCACGTGGTGAACCCGGCGTCGGATGGCGCCTGCTGGAGGAAGGCGCTCTTTGGCCGGTGGCTGATCATGTCCTCCCATCTCATGACCGATGAGACCCTGCCCTCCTACATCGACCGGATCCGCCGGTTCCGTCCCCGGTTCATCCACGCCTATCCCTCGACGGCCGTGATACTCGCCCGCTACATGCGCGAGCACGAGATCGAAGCGTTCCCGACCGTGCAGGCCGTCCTCTGCGGCTCCGAGAACCTCTACCCCTGGCAGAGGAACCTGCTGGCCGAGGTCTTCGGGTGCCGGGTCTTCTCCTGGTACGGGAACTCCGAACAGACCGTCCTTGCCGGGGAGTGCGAGGAGAGCGCCCATTACCACATCTTCCCCGAGTACGGCGTCGTCGAGCTGATCGGGCAGGACGGCCTGCCTATCGAGGGGCCGGGCGCGATGGGGGAGGTGGTCGCGACCAACCTCACCAACTTCGTCTGCCCTCTCATCCGCTACCGGACCATGGACGTCGCGGTCGCAACGGACGAGCGGTGCTCGTGCGGAAGGCAGTATCCGCTGCTTGAGCGGGTGGAGGGGAGACTCCAGGAGTTCATCGTGACCCGGAGCGGGCACCTGATCTCCGTCACGCCCATCAACTACGAATCGGGCGCTTTTGAGAGGATCCGGCAGTTCCAGATGTGCCAGGAGGAGATGGGCGAACTCATCATGAGGATCGTCAGGAAACCGACCTACACCGATGAGGATACCCGGCAGCTGATCCGTGAGCTCCGGTGGCAGCTTGGCGACGAGGTGAACGTCCACATCCGTTTTGTCGACGAGATTCCCCGCACCCGGGGCGGCAAGTTCCGCTACCTCATCCAGAAGCTTCCGATCGAGATCGGCGACCTCTGAAGGGTCACTCGATATAGGGGACGAACCTCTTCTTTATCCAGGAGCGGTTGGCGATGCTGCTGTAGACCCACTCCGCCACTCTTCCCGCACTGTTCTTCCTGCTCAACTCGAGGTAGACCGCGAGGGCCGGGTTGTACTTTGCCTTGTGCATATTCAGGTTCGGGTTGTTCGCCCCCGTATTCTCAAACTCCGAAAAACCCTTCTCTTTTGCATCCATAAGCTGGAGCCACTGGAAGTACTCGTTTGCCGGCGTGCCGTCGATCTTCGGCCCTCCGACCCACAGGATATACCGTTTGTACTCCTGGGTCGTGCCGACCCCTTTGACCTCGCCGCTCCGGTTGTAAAGATAGTAGACGTGCACGTGGTCGGGATACGCTCCAAATATCTCCTCGAAGTACTGCCGCGTGATCAGGGGTACGTTCATGTCCGGGCTGCTGAACCGCCGGCTTACCGCCTCGTAGAACGGGCCGAGGTCGTCCCCCTGTTCCATGAAGTAACCGTCCTTCTCGAACTTCCGGATATTTGCCCGCAACTTCTTGTTCAGGTTCTCCCGGAGGGTCTCCAGGGGAGGGGCGAGGTCGATCGCGTAGGTGTAGTTGATCCCGACCCGGTAGCCGTCCCGGTTGAACCGGCGGATATCGCGAAAGCCCGGGACGAGGTTCATCGAGAAGTAGTCCGGAGCGAGGTCCCCGGATATATCGCGGAGCCCTTCGGCGATCGCCTGGAGCATCGACTCCCTCCGGCTCTGTTTTGCCGCGGTGTAGCCTCTGCCCATCACGACGCCGAGGTAGGGCACGACCGCCTGCAGGGGCGGAGGCGAGAGCACGATGGAGAGGCCGCAGATCCGTTTATGGAAGAGCGGGCAGACGGCTATGAGTTCTTCGCCCCGGTAAATGCCGTAGGGGAGGACCGTATACCCGGTCCACCGCCCGGTGACCTTCAGGAAGTCCCATCGGTGGAAGAGAAGGCCGGACGGTGCGGCATCGACGAACGTATCCCATGCCTCTTTATCCGAGACTACCTCGACCGGCACGTTGTTCTTCTCCCCCTCCTTCCGGGTACCCCCGGAGGCTCCCTATTCCTGCGGTCATCCCGATAAATGTGGCGGTCGCCGCCGAGGTAGGGCTGCAGTTGCTTCCCCTCCCGGAACTGCGGTCATCCCGATAAATGTGGCGGTCGCCGCCGGTATCGGATATCTGTTCCGCCGTTCTCGTGCGGGGAACCCTGCCCCGATCCTAAACCCTGCCTGCCGCCATCATCAATCGCTTGGCGAGGGTGAGGTACGCCCACCGCGAGACCATCCCGAGACCATCCATCTTCTCGATCTCGAAGTAGGTCGTGAGGTCGGGGTTGAACCTTGACTTGAAGAAGGCCAGGTCCGGGTTGTTTGCGCCCATGTTCTCGAACGTCCGGTAGCCTTCGGCCTTTGCCCGCCGGATCAGGAGCCACTGGAGGTACTCGTTCCCCGCATGGGTGCTCTTTAACCGCGGCGTCCCCATCCAGAGCAGAAACCGTTTGTACTCCTGGGTCGCCACCACGCCGGCGAGGTCCCCTCCGGCATCGTAGAGGTGGTACACTCCGATCCTCCCGGGATACGCACGCACGATGTCTTTGAGGTACTCCCGCTTGATGGGCGGGATGTCGAGCGACGGATCCCGGTACCGGTCGGCAAGGAGCCGGTGGAGCGTCGATATGTCGTTCGTCCTTTCGAGTTGAAGGCCGGTTTTCTCCTCTTTTTTGAGTTTGTTCCGGAGCTTATAGTGAAGGTCGTTCCGGATCTCCGAGAGCGGCCGCTCCAGGTTGATGGTGTAAGTATACCGGATCCTCGCGTCGCAGTGGTCCCAGAGGTAGTGGCGTATATCGTTGAATTCGGGGACAAAGGCTATCGAGAGGTAGTTCGGTGAGAGATCCGCGAGCGTTCCCCGGATATCTTCGGCGACCAGGTGCAGCACCGACTCCTTCTTGCTCTGTTTGAGCCTCTCGAAGTTCTCGCTCATGACGCACCCGAGGTGAGGTATCACGGTGAGCGGCGGAGGGGAGAAGACGGCGGTGATGCCGTGCATCCGCCTGTAAAAGAGCGGAAAGAGGCAGATGAGCTCGTCTCCCTTGCAGATTGCGTACGGATGGAGCGTGCTCCCGGTATGCTTTGCCGTCAGGTGCAGGTAGTCCCACCTGTGAAAGAGGAGTCCGGATGGGCTCTCGTCGATGAAGGAGTCCCATGTATCCCTGTCGTCGACCCTATTTGCCGTCATTCCTTTCGTCACCTTCGTTCGGTCGCGCTGCCCGTCGTCCGGCGACCTCTAATCCCCCCGGGGAATCATATATCTTTCTCCGGATGGTCGTCCGGGCATGGCGCCGGGTTCCCCGGCACAATGCTTATATACAGCAACACGCGAGGTAGGGGCATGGTCGTGCTCCGCCTGCTTGCCATGGACGACGTCTCGTTCTGCTCGTGGGAGGGCAACGGATCCGATGCGTACGGCGACATATGGGTTATCATTCCGGAGAAGAATCTCTTTCCCGAGTTCCTGAAACATTTCTGCCGGGCTTCGGGCCACGATCTCGTCTCCCTCCCGCAATCCGAGAACTTCTTTTAGCTGCAGACACCCCGGACCGTCGGCACCGTGCCGTCTCGCCCGGAGCACAACGTTTAATGCAGAGGATCGCATGAGCAGTGCCGGGATGGGTGTGCGGGCAGTATATCGGAGATTGAGAGCCCTCCAGCTGGAAGACACCATGACAATGAGAGCGCTCCATATCCTCCCCGCGTACTCTGCCTACATCAGGACCTATGCCCTCCTCCAGCGGTCCCACTGGTGGAGCCGGGAGGAACTTCTGGCCTACCAGGCAGAGGCGCTCTCGCGGCTGCTCGACCACGCCTACGAGAACGTCCCCTACTACCGCCGGGTCTT
>MPOY01000147.1 GCA_001896715.1 Methanoculleus sp. EBM-46 | reverse complement strand
AGGGGATTTGAACCCCCGACCACCTGGTTAAAAGCCAGGCGCTCTACCTAACTGAGCTATAGGCCCCGCGCGTACTGCCATCCAGCATTATTACAATGCAAGAATAGTATATATAACTTACTTGCAGACGTATTATATTATTCACAGTCTAACGATATAAACCTTTCAATTCATCGCCATTGCATGCCTATCGGAATATTTAATGCCCGGGGGATAGTTTGTTTCTCTACCCTTCATACGGGGGCGCCCACATGACTTCACCCAGGACTCATGCCGATACTGCCATATCTGCCCTATCAGGGGCAACACTCGCCATATACCTGCTCATAGCCCTCTCGCTCGCCCTGCTTGCGCTCGCCTCCTTCTACGATGTCGTCCTGCAGGCGGTGGCGCTCATCCGCGCTGAGAACATGACGTATGGGGTGCTCCAGGTGCTGCACGCGCTCCTCCTGACCCTCATCATCGTGGAGATCCTTGAGACGGTGACGGCATACTTCAGGACAAGTCGGGTGCAGGTGACGCCGATCCTGATCGCAGGCATCACGGCGATGGTGCGGCGGGTGTTGACCTTCGGGGTCGAACCTGTCGAGCCCCTCGATGTCGGCATGACGCTTGCCGCCATCCTCGTGCTGACCGTGGCGATCGTCTTCATCAGGCGGCAGGATGGCACGATCTACGATTAGAGGCGACCGGCCGCTGCCCTTTGAGGGGTGGGAGGGAGTGGTCACTGTTTCCCGAAAACATCTGAAAACTGGGCGCGGACCTGATTTAAGCGTTCTTCCTGGAGTTTTACACTCGCTGCCATGCTCTTTATGGCTCTCGTTATGTTCTCGCCCATACCCACCCGGGCATCCTTGATGTTGTAGGTGGTCTCGAGGATCTTGAGGAGGCGCCGATTGATATCGACGCTCTTGTAGAGGCGCTCGTACTCATCGATCACCCGAGGGTCCACGCCGGCCTCGCGCGCCCGCTCGATATCGGCAGCGATGGAATGCCGGCGCGCCAGGACACGCTCGATCGCTTCATAGAGCTGGTGGTGGGTTGTGGGTTTGAGGATATAATCTTCGATGTAAGCACCGTATTCGTTTGCCTCCTCGGGCGTGAGGGGCTTTGCGGTCAGCATGAGGATAGGGATGCCCCGTGTCGCAGGGCTGGTCTTGATCTTTCCGAGTGTCTCCCACCCATCCATCGGCTCCATCATGATGTCCAGAAGAACCAGGTCCGGGGGGGTCTTCTTCAGAACTTCCAGGCATTCCTCGCCGCTAAAGGCGGTGATTGGCCGATAACCGCCACGTTCCAGCATGGTGGCAAAAACATCGACGATCATGGGGCTATCGTCGACTATAAGTATTGTGTACATCACGCCTCCTCTCCGATCCTGACTGCTATATCCAATAACCGCCTCTGTATTGTTGGGAGGTCTGCAGGTTTATCTATTACCGCTGTGATCAGGGTGCCGTCTCTCGCACCCACGATAAGGATAGTAGCGTCAGGTGCGGTGATGGTGACCATGGAAGGGCTCTGCAGGTGGACGCTGCCGCATGCAGCCTCCGCAGATGCGAGAACCGTTGCACACATCACCGCGAAGAGGGATGATGAGCGGTTGCCCTCCCGGAAATATTTACCCAGGATCGCACCTTCACCGGATACGAGGGCGCATGCGGCGACACCAGGTGTTGCCCGAACCTCATCGATGCACGGTTGAGCATTCTCCTCCTTGAAGGGATTGGAACTCATACGACTGACCCCGGTATATCTCCATGGAGATATCTGCGCCGCATCATATATGAATATCGAATCGGTATCGCCCCGAAGGTGCCGCTGTCCTGT
>MPOY01000164.1 GCA_001896715.1 Methanoculleus sp. EBM-46 | reverse complement strand
TCCTCCCCGGCCGGCTGAGGGGACCCGTCCCCCGACTCCTCTCCCCCCGGGAGCGCACAGGAAATTTCAGTTTATAATATAATAATTTTGGAATAAATCACCGTAAAAGATATATATTTATGCTGCTATTCACCCTTTCACCGGCTACCTTATGACCGGACTTTAAATAGGATTTCGCACTCCGTCTGCCGGGTGCCCAATGGAGCACCTGCTTTAGCGAGCCCTTCGTGCATACCGGAGGGTATGCACCGCGGTCTTTGTGGGCGGGGGTGGAGAAGAGACAATGGAGAGGAATATGACAAAGGTTACACACCTGGCATTATTGTGCGCGTTTGTCGCCATCGGGCTGCTCATATCGCCGGTAATGGCTGTAGAGGCTGCGTCGGGGGAGCATATCTATCGCTACCTCGACCATGCGCAGGATCACCCCGATGTCGACGGCAACATGATCGTCTGGGAAGATGATAGGGACGGAGACAAGGACATCTACTTCGGTACGATAGACGGGTTCCGGGAATCGCCCGGCTATACCGGCGAGAGGATAACGGCCGATCCTGCGAGGCAGGAGAGGCCGTCCATATCGGGCAACTACATCGTCTGGCAGGATAACCGGCACGGAAACCCTGATATCTACCTCTACGATCGCCTCAACGCGACCGAGACGCAGCTCACCACCTGCACAGGCAGGCAGTGGTTGCCTGCAATCTCCGGGAACTACGTTGCCTGGTACGACGATAGCAGCGGCAGGACAACCATCGTCCTCTACGATATCGCCGGCAAGACGGTGAAAGACGTCATCGATTGCGATGCACGGACGACGATCCCCGGCGCATCGATCGAGTTCAAGCCCGCACTCTCGGAGAAGTATGTCGCCTGGGTGGAAGACGAAGATGCGAGGGTCCGGTACTACGACATTGCGGCCGGTACAATCGCAGGCACGGTCTCCACGAGCATGGCGGTCCAGTGCTGGCCCTCGCTCTCCGGGAGCCTCCTGGTCTGGGAAGATTACCGGGACGGCAACGCCGAGATCTACATGTTCGATCTCGATAACCCGTCCGGCAATGAGCAGCAGATCACCTCCGACGCCTCCGATCAGGTCGCGCCGGCGATCAGCGGCAGGATCATCGCCTGGGAGGACAATCGGGATAAGGGGCCGGATGAAACGGATGGACGCGGCATCTACCTGTACGATCTTGCATCCGGGAAAGAGCTGTCGGTAAAGCTACCGGATGAGAACTACGACGAGCACTTCTACCCTGCCGTCAGTGGCAACACTGTTGTCTGGCAGCGGGGCGCGACCCCTAACTCAAACCTCTACATCTTCGTCTACGAACCGGACGTGCCGGTCGACCCGGCCCTGACGGACATCACGGTCACGCCATCCTCGGCCACGCTCATGGTCGGCGAGACGAAAGGGTTCGTGGCAACCGCTCTTGACCAGGACGGCAACGCCATGCCCGGCATCGATATCGCCTGGTCGAGCAGCGACCCAACCGTCGGGACGATCGATGATGACGGCGTCTTTACCGCCCTCGTTGCAGGTACGGCGACCGTCACTGCGGCATCAGGCGATATAGCCGGCACCGCGACCGTCACCGTCAGCGACGAAGAACCGGTGCTCACGGGCCTGAACGTCACGCCTCCCCGGGCCACCCTCGCAGCCGGCGATAGCCTGAAGTTCATCGTGACCGCCCGCGACCAGAACGGCAACGTCATGCCTGCGGGTGCTGTCGCCTGGACAAGCAGCGATCCGGCCGCCGGGACGATCGATGATGACGGCGTCTTTACCGCCCTCGCCGCGGGTACGATGACCGTCACTGCGACATCGGGCGAGGTCGCCGCAACGGCGGCCGTCACCGTCATCGCTGCAGAACCGGAGTTTGGTATGGTTGTTCTCTCGCCGCCGGAGGTCACTCTCGAGACCGGCGACACCCTGCAGTTTGAGGCCGTCGCGTTCAACTCCTACGGCGAGACCGTGCCGGCCGACGCCCTCACCTGGGCGAGCAGCGATCCGGCCGCCGGGACGATCGATGATGACGGCGTCTTTACCGCCCTTGCCGCGGGTACGACGACCGTCATTGCGGCATCAGGCGATATAGCCGGCACCGCGGTTGTCACGGTATCCTCCGATGAGCCGGTCCTCTCACGGATCGCCATCACGCCCCCGGCAATCACCCTGAACGCCGGTGATGAGGAGACGTTCGTCGCAACCGCCTACGACCAGCACGGCACCGCCATGCCTGCGGATGCTGTCGCCTGGGCGAGCAGCGATCCGGCCGCCGGCACCATCGATGACGGCGGGCTCTTCATCGCCCTTGATGCGGGCACGACGACCATCACCGCAACGGCCGACGGCATCAC
>MPOY01000281.1 GCA_001896715.1 Methanoculleus sp. EBM-46 | reverse complement strand
CTCCGGGCGATCGGAGCCCCGTAATGCGCGCGCGGAGATATCCGGGCCGGGATATCGTCCCGCAGGCCTACTCACCCACCCCTGCCGCGATCTCCGCAAGTGTCCGCCCGGATGCGACCGACCGGGGTTCCGTCGCGACCGGATCCCGGCCGGGATCCGCTTCTTCGTCATCCATCTTCACGAGGAGCCAGGCCTCACCTTTCCCGGTCCTGAAGCGGGTGAGGGCGTACCCGCCGCGGAGCTTCTCCCCTTCGAGCCAGATCGATGCATGGCCCCTCCCGATCGCCCCGGTAACCCCGATCTCCTGTCCGTTCTCTTGCGTGAGGTTTTTGTAAGTTCCCCGGTCCCAGATGAGGACCGTCCCCGCCCCGTAACTTCCCGCCGGGATGACGCCCTCGAAGTCGGCGTAACCGATCGGGTGGTCTTCGGTGGGGACGGCAAGGCGCCTCTCCTTTGGGTTCACGGACGGTCCTTTCGGGACGGCCCAGGACTTCAGGACGCCGTCGGCCTCCAGGCGGAAGTCGTAGTGAAGCCTGGTCGCATCGTGCATCTGGATGACGAAGATGGGGCGATCTCTCGCACCCGTCCCCTCTCCCGGCGGCTCCGGCGTCCGGGAGAAGTCCCTCTTTCCCCGGTAATCGTCAAGCGCATCCATACATGAACACCGGCGGCGCCATGGATAAGGGTTTTGGGCCTACACCTTCCGTCCGGACGCGGGAACGATCCTGACGTTCATCTTCTCCGAACCGATGATCAGGATCCCCTCCCCGGGCTGGAAGTTGAGGAGATCCTTCTCGCTCACCTCAAAGAATTTGGCGTTCTCCTGAGCCTGCTTCTTGTTCTCGGCCCGCATACAGAACTTGACGGCGATGTTTGCGAGGATCTCCTCGTTGAAGTGGGCGATCAGCTGCGATGCAAGGATCAGCGAGACCCCAAACTTCCGCATCTCGGTAGCGTACTTGTTCAACACCGCCTTGATCGCCGTCTTCGAACCGCTCTTCTGGCTCACCAGGAGTTTCGCCTCGTCGACGATCACGAAGAGCCGAAACTTCTCCCGCTCGTTCTTCGCCCCGCGCGGTATCTCGCCCGTCGCCTGAAGGGTATAGTAAATGCGCCGGAGGAAGAGATCCGCAAAAAGGTAGCGCAGGTTCTCGGGAAGGGCGTTTAAGTTGATGTGGGTGATCCCGCCCGAGAGGATAGTGGGGATGGATATCTTCTCCTCCCCCGAGAAGAGTTTGTAGTCGAATATATCCTCGAGGTATGCCGGGATCGCCTCATCCTCGCAGGACATGATCTCGTTTTCGATGTCGTCGAAGTCGAGCACCCGTTCCCAGGTCCCGGTGTTTCCCGTGATCCCTGAGGCCCGGTAGCAGTCTTTTATGATGTTCTTGATCTTTCTCCGCTGCTGGATGCCGAGCGTCGGGAAGTTGATGGATATGGCGTCGACGAAGTCCGATGTGGCCCGGAGAGGGGTGATCTCGTCGATAGCCGGGTCGAGTTCCAGCGGGTTGAAGTAGTACTCGCCGCCCTCGCGGATCTTGTAGGACCGGATATCTCCCGTGGTTGCAGCCATATCTCCGTGGAAGTCGATCAGGACGACCGGCATCGCCTGTGCCGCAAGTTCTGTTGCAATGCACCGGATCGTCTCGGTCTTCCCGGCCCCCGAACCCCCGAGGATGATCATGTGACCGTTGTTGAGCCTGCCCGGCGACCAGTCGACCCGGTGCCCGTCCTGTGCATGGCCGAGGAATATGTCGAGACCGCCGGGGCGGGGGGGCTCCGGGGCGGGGCGAGGGGCGACAATCCGGCGGGGGGCGGGCGGAGGGGGTGGTGCGAGCGGTTCCTCTTCATCCTCGTCGGTGAAGATGGCGTCGTCCCACTCCTCCTCCCGCTCATCGTCAGCTGGAGGCAAGGCCGCTATAACATCTTCTCTCACCGGGGCGGGGGTGGCCTCTTCTACGGGAGGCCGGGGATCTGCCGCCGGAGCAGGCCGATCGATGACGATCTTTTGAGCGACGTCGGCCATCAGAGCCCGCGCGAGGTCGCG
>MPOY01000542.1 GCA_001896715.1 Methanoculleus sp. EBM-46 | reverse complement strand
CGGGAGGGTTCGTCGACATGTGCTCCCATCGGTGATATCCCTGAAGATCCCACGGGCAGGCTCGTTCCCGGCGGCGTCGGTCATCCGGTTGTAAATCTGGACGGTTCCAATTATGCCGGGGTCTACCGGCATGCGGCAGGAGGAGGGAGGTCACGGCCTCTGCCGGGATTCAGGGTGCCGGCCGTCGCGCGGGGGGAAGGGGTCGCCGGCATAGCATCGATGAAATCGAACTTTTTTCAAAAAATCAGGCAATTACGCAATATTATTGGCATACCGTGGCGTTTAAATTGGGGATAATATCCATACACCTAAATATCACTCCATGAAAGCTACCCCTGAACGCATGTTTCAGGTGATCGAAGTGAGTAGCAGACGGATCAAGGAAATTCGCTCGATGTCATCTTTTTTCGCGCTGATTGTGCTTATCTGCGCGATGCTGATAGCACCGGCAGCTGCAGACTCCCTGCCGGACAGGGTCTATGTGAACGCATCGTATAACGGTGAAATGCCCGGTTACGGGACACTGAACTTCTCGAGCATCCAGGAGGCCGTCGATAATGTCACGGATGGCGGCGAGGTGTGGGTCTACAACGGGACCTACAACGAGCCGATCGTGATCGACAGGGCCATGACCGTCACGACCGTCTCCCACCTTGAATGCCCCGGCCTCGACGGCGTAATCATCGACGCCATGGGTGAGCAGACAGGCATCGAGATCGACGCAGACGAAGTCTCCATTTCCGGCTTTGAGGTCGTGAACGCCTCCTTATTCGGGATCTACGCCCACAACGCCGGGGCGGTCACCATCGAGTACAACTCAGTCACGGTCGAGAACGACACCTACGAACTCACCTGCGGTATCCTCATCGAGGGCGGCAAGGGAGTCTGCATCGGCAACAACGCGGTGCGTGTCATCGGGAGCAGCGCTCAGGCAGGCATCATGGTCAATGGCGTCACCGAAACCAACGTCCACGACAACCACGTCGTGACGGTCTCGCGGCACCAGGGTCTCGAAGCCGTCGAGATGGAACCTAACCCAGTTGTTGCCGCCCTCTTCACGGAGGATAATGAACCGTTCATCGCTGCCAGGGCGACCGTCACACAGCAGGCGTCTGCCGGGGTCATCATCGAAGAGAGT
>MPOY01000123.1 GCA_001896715.1 Methanoculleus sp. EBM-46 | reverse complement strand
TTTTATTAAACAACCCCTCTATGGGATATGAAGTATCAATTTACTCCGCTACTCCTATAGTTTTTTGGATCTGTCTACTCATTTCTCAAATAATCGGAATTGTTACCATAGTCAGAGGCATTTTTTCGTCAAATAGATGTAATCATAAGTATGTGGCATTAGGGTTTTGTCTAGTGATATTAGGTAATGTACTACTGTTGTTCATGCCTTTGATTAGAGGTTATGCCTTTTATGGTAGATGGGATACGCCAATGCATGCTGGTTGGATCAAGGACATGTTGTTTACGCATCACGTGCCAGATTTTTTGATTTATCCGGTTTCTCATACCTTGATTGCAACTATCTCTACAGTGTTAAATGTGGATGTTTTTACAGTAATCGATTTTATGATGCCTTTTTTTGCAATTATGTTTGCTCTTTTTATATATCCTCTCGCAAAAATGGTGCTTCACGAAAAAACAAAGATATATCTAGCATTGCTTTTTGCAACAGTCCTCCTCTTCTCATATACCAGTTATCAAGTCTTAGCAAATTATTTCGCCAATGTATACACTCTTTTATTTATCTATGCTTTCTTCTCATTTCTGGCATATGATATCAGTAAGCCTTCCAGAGGCATTCTTTTTTTTATTATCTCCATTACGATGGTTCTTTTTCATCCGGTCACTACGGTGACCCTGATAATTTCCTGCAGTGTTATTTTTGCATCTTATCAGTATATCCATGCTCGTGATTTTAAATCGGCCGCGCGAAACATGGTATTTCTCCGTCCTGTAGTGCTATTGGCTCCGATAATTCTTTTCATCTCTTGGATCTCCGCACATTCCTATTTTTGGGAGAAAAATTCCCTTGAGGTCGTTTCTTGGATAGTTAATGGTTCCCAAGAAACTTCTGCAGATCAGGCGGGTTCATTTTTTGGCTCTCTCAATTTTAATGTAATAGATATCTTTGAATTGTCTGTGAAGCTCTATGGCCATGTAATTCTTTTTCTTATATGTGTTGCAATGGGATTAGTGTTTACCATAAGATTTTTTAACTCATATCTTGAAAGATATCCTTTTGTAATACTTCTTGATATATATTTCATCACTACCTTGACAGTACTGTTTGTAAACTTTTTTTTGACAATAATTAACTTCGGTTTTTGGCGTCTTCTATTAGTATCTATGGTCATCGCTCCAATTCTTATAGGTTTCTTTATGGACGAATTCTATCGAAATCTAAAATCTAAAATGGTGAATTATTTCCCACTAGTGATAGCAACTATTATCATTGTATCAACCTGTATTGGGATATTTAGCACATATCCTTCTCCATATACAATGCAGGCAAATCACCAGGTCACAGAGCACGAAATCGTGGGTATGAAATGGTATTACGAATTAAAAGATACTGACATTCCCGATAAGCCTTTGAGGATGGATTATCGCTATTACGTTATGATCTTCGGAACGCGCTTTACAAAAGATAGAGAAGACATCTCTTTTAGCAGTTCAGAATCGCAAATACCTGACCATTTTGGTAATATGGGAAATGCAACTATAGATAGATCTCGTAATTTCAACACATATGTTCCATTGTCAAAATATGATCATGTATATTATATTGGTTTGTATGGAGGAAATCGTGAATTTAATTCCAACGATTTCCAAGTATTGGAGGTTAGTCCAACAGTACTAGACGTATATAATAATGGAGAGCTTAACGTATTGCTTATCGATTTAACAAATTAGCGTAGTTGGAAGATCTTTAACATTATTGGTATATACAAAAGGATATGAACCCCTAACCATGCATATCCAATTCCAATGAGATCAAACTTCTCTAATAATACGTAACTAAGGGAAAGCAATAAAACACAGTAAATCGACGCTATAATACATATACTAATTAATTGCTTTCTGACTCTTTGAATAGACAAATAAACATATATTGCAGGGATAAAGAGAGCAGTCAATGCAAAGTATTGAAGCAACAATGAATACTTTACATACTCGTGGCTGAATACACAAAGTACTATTTCACTAGAGAGGTATAGTGAAACAACAACAGGGATCGTGATCGCATATATAAGTGTAAATGCCCTTACTGTATTGTCTTTCAGCGATCCTCCATGACTCCCTTCTACAAAAAGCGAAGTGCTTACTGCGAGTGAGATCGTGAAAAGCAGACCCGCAACGGTGTAACAGACATAGTAAGCTGCAGCAGATGTCGCTCCAGATATATTGAAAATCAGTAGCGATACGATCTGATTTGGAGCGTACAATAATATCCCCACAAGAAAGTTTGCAGCAGAAAATGCAAATGATCCCTTCAAAAACGAAATGTCAAAGTTTCCACGCTTAAATCCTATTCTATGAATTAGGTGTGCTGAAATAATTACAGTTATAAAAAATGAGAGCCCTACCGATCCAAAAAGACCAATTGATCCTAAATGAACCAGTGGAATTATAAGCAGAAGTCTCGATGCCAAGGATAGGCTCTGTATCACTTGATACCGGGAGTGTCTGAGTCCCACGAAGCAGGAACTAAAGAGCGTATATATTGAGTTTGCAGTTAGAACTCCAAAATATATTAGGGGGTAATCGAATATTACTGATAAGTCATTGAAGTACAGAACAACCAGCAATGCAAATATGCTCCCAAATAGCAACGAAGCTAAAGTCGTTGTAACTAGTGATGTCCACAATATATTGTCTTTATTGCCACTGGGGAAGTAACGTATAATCGATTGATCTAGTCCTAGCCTAGACAAAAGGACAATTAAAGCTATGGACGATAACAAGGTTGTGACTGTGCCAATAGCCTCCTGAGAGTACAGCCTTGCGGCAAGTACCCAGAATAGCAACCCAAAAACCGCGCTAAGAGCGTAATTAGTTAATATGTATATTGAATTACTAATAAGTGGGTTATGTGCATACTTGCTATGAGTGTTTTTCAGCATCTCGCCGATCTGGATCATACTATTAGTATTGCGCATGGATCGCTTATGGTGTCAACATCGGTCTACTTCCCCAATCGTGTCGGAATATCAATCCCGGCATATGTCGTCAGCGCAAGTTCTCTGCTCAGCTACCATGAGTACCCTCCTTTCTTATAGATTCTTGCTCCTCGATAAGCGCGACATACTCCATCACCAGTCTCTCACTCATCTCAAGTAGGTGAGCAATCTCAGGTGGTTTCATCTTCCCATACAATCGTCTCACCTTCTTGAATGACTTGATGTACCTGTCACAGGCTTCCTCCGTATGCTGTGTCATCCGCGCAATGTCCAGTGTCGGGATATTTCGCAGAAACATCGTGATAATCACCTTCTTATGGGTTACCGATGGCCCGATATCATGAATAGTACCCCGATAGGGGAGGATCACACCATACTCCCTCTGGTACTCACGAATATCCCTCCTGATAGATTCAGCACTGACCCCGAGCACTTCGGCAACATCCGCCTGGGTCAACACGCCGTTCTGTGCATATGCCTCCCTCAATATCCTGGTAACTCGATATTTTCGTACTTCCTTTGGAGAATAACCGTTTACCCGCATCTGCCTATCATCTTCGTGTACCACGGAGAGGATTACCGGGGCGACTCGCATTTTAGCAAGGGTTTTTCCTGGTCCGGGTTTTTCATCCCTATGAGCGGCGAACCAGAGTGTTTGGCTAACCTCAAGATGCCACGGATCGCGAGAACATTGACGGAAAAAGTGAATCAAGTCGTCAACAAGAATATCCTGAATGCGATCTCCGCCGACAAACGAGTACTGCTCTTCCAGAAGATGTTTGATCATACCATGGATCCCTTTCCCGGGTGACGATGCTACCGAGGCCATCGGGTGCCCCCCTTTTTGCCATCAAGATCTTCACCGCGCACGGGGGTGAGGATCTGCGCGAGGCGGTCAGAACCGATCTCGTGATAGGTCTCGAAAAGTGCGAGATACTCGTGGATGACTTTCTCAGAGAGGTTCACCAGTTCTCGGATCTGGATGGGCGTGAACCCTTGCTGGGAGAGGAGGATGACCTTTGAGAACCCGCTGATATAGCGTTTGATAGCATCCCCGGTATGACGGGTTCTCTGCTCGATTTTCGTGTATTCGTATCCTTTGAGGTAGAGTTCAAGAATCTTCGTTTTATGAGAGACTGTCGGCCCGATGTCCTGCATTGCGCCGCGGGTCGGGACGGTGATCCCCTGGTCGCGCATCTCCTGGATGTCACGTTGAATGGTACGGATACTGGTGGTAAGAAGTAAAGCGAGGTCTTCCTGGATAAGGAGCCCACCCTGATCGTATGCCTCGTTCGCGAGTCTGAGGAGTTTGTGTTTGCGCAGACCCGGAACACCCTGGTTCCTCAGAATCGCTGCATCATCGGGATGAGAGAGCGTGAGAGTTACTGGTACCAGGCGAACCTGATCCAGTGACTTGCCGGGCCGTTCATGAACGCTGACAGCATGATAGATGACCTGAGAGTCCCCACGGAGATTGCCATAGTTGGTCTCGATATGCTCATACAGGAGGTGAACCAGTGACCGGGCAAGGGCATTGGAGAACCCATAGTCCGCTTTCAAATTGTTGAAAAGCTCCTGTTCATTGGTCTTCTTCCAGGCATTGTTCAAGGATTTGGTATCGACACCGGTTGCAGGCATAACATCTCCCGCCCATATGTAGGGGAACACAGGGGTTAAAGGATACGACATATGACGGTGATGTAATTCCTCAGTCATATCGGAATACCATTCCTCAATCAGGCCCCACATAGTACACTATTTCATCTAATATTGCCCATGCGATATCGTCTCACACGAAGGGCGCGAAGATGCAAAAGATGTGTATCCCCCAGCCGGAACCCTTCATGAACTCCTGCGTACTTCTGCGTGAGACCAGCGATCACTCCAACGTATCCTCAAGTTA
>MPOY01000259.1 GCA_001896715.1 Methanoculleus sp. EBM-46 | reverse complement strand
CTACGGGGAGGGGAATGCAATCCTGAAGAAGTTTGAGTACATCGCGACTGTCGGCGGAGTGCCGGATGACCGCTACCGCTACTTCGGCGATATCGACAGCGAGGGGATCTCCATCTACAACCGGCTCCGCGCACGCTACCCGGAGTACGACATCCGGCCGGCTACCGCCCTCTATGCCTTGATCCTGCAGAAGGCCGGACCCGCAGGAGCACGCCCCCTGCGGCGGCCGCAACGGGCCGGCCCCCTCTCCCCCTTCATTGACTTCTTCGATGCAGAGACCAAAGACGCAATCCGGCAGATCGTCACAGCAGAACAGTACCTCCCGCAGGAGGTCCTCAACGCCACAGATCTATCGAGGTTTGGAGATGACGGACTCACTTCGGCGCTTTAAGGAGATCAACGAGCGGATGGAGCACCTCAAATGCTTCTACCCGTTCTTCGAGGCCTATACCTCGCGTCCAATGCAAGGCCTGGACTACGATGCCCCCTACATCGCGCTGGACGTGCTGACCCTCCTCATCGAGAAGGGCAGGCTCCAGGGCCGCGTTCTCAAGTCCGATGAGATCCGGGCGCACATCGAAGCGACGATGAAAGCGATTCATCCCGACCGCGAGTTCGACTGCCGGGAAGTGACGCGAACCGTTATCGGCTTCCTTGAGACAAACACCCGGAATGAGCTCTACTGCTTCCGGTACCAGGACCCGGTCAGAAAAAGACCCGTGAACCACTACGTTCACCTGGTCGAGTATGACGTGACCGAAGACGGCTACCGGATCACCGATGAAGGCCTCGAGTTCATGATCAGCATCAAGGAGCTCCCCGAAGAGTCTAGGATCACGGTTGCCCTCATTCTCTTTAAGAAGCAGATTGAGAGCGGCTCGTTTAGAAACGCCCTGGAGACGGTGCGGAACCTCAACCTCGAAGTACTCCGCAAGAAAGGAAAGAAACAGGCACTGCTTGACAGGATGAGATACGGCGACCCCGATGTGGCCGAAGGCATTACCACCTACACGCAGGAGGTGATCTCGCAGATCAGGCAGGAGCAGGAACTCTTCACTCAGGTCCAGGCGACGCTCCGGGATCTCTCGAAAGATCAGGAACGAATCGCCCACGCCCCCGAATCGTTCGGGAAGGAGGAGGACTTCATCGCCATCCAGGAGCTTGCGACCGAACTTGAGTACGGGTATAGCCTCCACAACACCCTCTTGAAAGACTACACCGACCTCCCATCCCAGTACGAGTGGATCTGCCAGGTCCGCATGAAATCGCTCTTTGACCGGAGGTACCAGTTCCAGGAAGCGCTGGAGAATCACATCCGCGGAAATGTACCGAACGAGGTGCATATCGTGGAGATGCACCCTCTCCTCCTCCCGAACGTTTTTCGGACGTTTGGCCTCTGCTCGATCTTTGAGTCGCAGAGGATCGTCGGGAGAAAGCCGGAGATTACCGAGGTGAAGACAAGCGAGAAATGGGGCGATAGGAAGTCCGTCGAGAAGATCGTGGAGGGGCGGCAGGATGAGAACTTCAGGATCTATGCGCAGTTGCTGCTTGATGCGCTGGCGGAGAGTGAAACAGTGGATCTGCCGGCTTACCTGAGCGCGATCCGCACACACCTGGGAGACGAGGGGATAGACCACATCGACCTGATCCCCTTCCTGATCGAGCTGAATAAAGGCACCCGGAACGGTGAGGCATACGAAGCCATCTTTGACCTTCATCCGTCGCAAGACCGGAATGAGCCTGCGGTAGAGGCCCTGCTTTCTGCCGCAGCCCGGAGCGGGGGCGAGTTCCATCGGATCCGGGTGCTCTCCCGGCCGGAGAGGCGGGTGTTGATCGGGGAAGAAGAGGACGTGTATCTCTCTTATCTTACGTTTATCGGGGAATGACTGAATGAAGTTTGACCGGGAGAACCTTGGGACCGCCCTGGAGATGCTCCACTGCATGCTGGCGGAAGGCTCGATTGCACGCAAAGATCACCCAAAGGAGTTCCTGCGCTACGATCAGGAGGCTGAGGTGAGGGAGGCGCTGGAGTTCTGTGCGGAGAAGCACAACCTGCTCGTCTGCAGGTACAACGATGCCCTGTACCTGAGCCCCGGTGTACAGAACCGGGTCTTTGGCCTCTCAAACGCCGAGATCCGGAGCAGCCTCGGGAGAGGGTTCAACAACCCCGGGATGTACACCGTCTTCTTCATCATACACGTTCTAATCACCGAGTTCTACCATGAGTCCGCGTACGATGCCTACGTGGAGAAGGTAACGAAGGCAAACCTCCTTGCAGCCGTCGAGAAGAAGATGCAGGCAATGGGAGCACTTCAAGACCTTGAGAAGACAGGCGAGGAATACCAGTTCAACTTCAAGGTCATCTACGATCTGTGGAGCAGCCTCCCGGCGGTAGAGTTCAAGAAAGACGATCCGGACGAGAAGAAACAGTGGGGCGTCAGCTCAAAGGTTACCCTGATCAACGAGACGATCGCCTTCCTGGAGAAGAACCAGCTCGCGAAAGAGCACGACGATGCCGTCTACCTCACTCCTCGCTGCAAGGCGATCATCCGCGAGGTCTACAGCAACCGCGAGGTGCAGGATGCCATCACGCTCTTCATCGATGGGCTTGGCCATCAGGGGGGTGATGGAGATGCCTAAACTGCGGTCGGTGCGGGTAGTAAACGCCCAGTTCAACGAGGGAAAGGGGTTATATCAGGACTTCCGCATGCCGTTCTATGGTCGGAACGGCACCTATGAACTGGGCAACGGTATGGGAAAATCGGTCCTTTTGATGCTCATCCTCCAGTGCGTCCTCCCGAACGCCGCTCCTGATCCCAATAAGCCCTTTAAGTATATGTTCGCCGGAGGCGATCGCAACCGTACGACCCATGTCCTGGCAGAATGGAAACTCGACGAGGTCGTGGACGGGAAAAGATACCTCCTGACGGGGTTCTGCGCAAAACGAAAGTCCGATCAGGAAGACGAAGGCGAGAGCGACGAGATCAAGTATTTCTCCTACCTGCACCTGTACGGTGAGCCAAACGACCTCGATATCGATAAGATTCCCCTCTGCAGGGAAGAGGGAGCAGACTTCTTCACCCAGGACTATTCAGAAACCAAAAAGATGCTCCGGGAAAAAGCAAAAGCAGGGTATGACATCTGGATAGCCGAGACCCGGCAGCAGTACCTGGAGCGTCTCAAGGACTACTATCTCATCGAGTCGGAGTGGGAACTCATTAAACTTATCAACCGGCAGGAGAGTTTCTTAAAGACCCATTTTCACAGTTTCAGGGATTCAAAGGCATTCGTCGAGGACCTGCTGATCAAGATGATAGACCGGTGCCTCCAGGACAGGCGACGGCTCAAATTTCACGGTGGAGACGAAGATCCCGTCGAGAGAGCGCTCGCCGACTCACTGTATCAATCCCAGGAGGATCTCAGGAAACTGCAGGAGGAGCAGGCACGCCTGCACGAGTACGAGCACCTCCACAACGAGATCTCCATCCTCCGGACGGCAAACGATCACCTCCTCAGAACGTACCAGGCATACGAGGAGGCAAAGCGGCGGGCGGCATCGCAGCATGTCGCGTATGTCGCGGCAATCGCCCGGACAGAGGAAGAGAACCGGCAACTGCAGGAGCAGATTCTCGGAAAGCGAGCAGCTTGCGAGAGTGTGCATACTGAGATCGAAAGAACCGGGCTCAAGCTCCAGAATGTACGCCTGAACCTCTCCGGGCAGAGGCTCAAACGGGCGGAAACGGAGAAGGCGGAGCATGAACAGACGGTCAATACGCTGAAGCACCGGGCCGACTTTGCCCGTGCGGTGAACAAATACCTCTCGATCAGGGAGCATGAAGCAGAGATCCGGGAGCGGGAGGAGATCATGCGGAAGATGGAGGAGGAGCACCAGGAACTGTTCGCCCGGCTTCGCCCCCTGGGAAAGACCCTCCATACCCTGGTTGCCGCAGAGAAAGAGCGAGTCGGCGAGGCACTTCTGGCGGGGCAGAGCCGGGCGAAGGAGACCCATGCCGAGAACATGGGCCTCCAGCGGGACCTTGGAGGCGCCAGAAAGCAGGCAGAGGGTATCCGGAGGCGGATCACTGAATTCGAGCGACAGTCCGTCGAACTGGAGGTTCAGGAAAAAGGACTCGTGCAGAAGCATGAACGGTGCCCGAAAGTTCCCTCCTGGTTCTCTCGCTCCGACCAGATCGAGGCCACAGAAGAGCGGCTTGCTGCCGAAAGAGAGGCTTGCAGCAGGCTCGTAAGCGAGATCCACGAGATCGAACGGCGGCTCTCCACGAACCAGGCGCTTGAGCCGGAGCTGGAAAAGGGGACGGCAGATCTGGATCGGGCAATTAAAACCCTTCAGCGGGAGATCGCCAATTTTACGGCCGAAAAAGGTTCTGCACGAGAGATCGCCGAGATCTACGAGCTTGACGATATTGAAGCCTGCGCAGCATACCTCAAAGACAGGAGGGAAGAGTTACGTGAGATGCTGGCAGGCTACAGGAGCCGTCGTGAGGGCTTTGTCCGGGATCTGGAGAGCGCAGAGAAGTACGGCGTCACCTTGAGCAGTGAGTACCTGGCTGCTCTCGAACGATTACAGGAAAAATACCCGACTGCGATAAGCGGCGCCGAACACCTGAAGGGGATCTCCGAAGATGAACGGAGAGAGTGTCTGGCCAACGCACCCTGGCTCCCGAAGGCGGTCCTCCTCCTCAAGGGGGATTTCGGGGCAGTTATCCGCAACCCGATGGCCCTTCCGGCACAGGTCCAGGACGCTGCAATCGTTATCACCAGTATCGACCATCTCCGGGAGAGAAGGCCGCTCTCACTTGGAGATGTCTATATCTCCTCTCGTATGCCCGAGCAGTCGCTTGAAGCGCTCGCCAGCGACCGTGCAGCCGAGCACCTCCGGAAAGAGATCCGCGCAATCAGCGAGGAGATGCAGAGGGGCGATGAGGCGTTAGTAGCGATAACTCGCGACTTCGACATCGTTCGCCGCTTCATCGACCGGTATCCATCACCATTTGAGCCGGAAAGGGTGGCCGATCTCCGGGAACACCTGCAGCGGAAGGACGAGGATGCGGCAAGGCTTGCAGCACTGCGAAACCAGCTTCAGGAGGACCGCTCCGCCCTCCCTCGCGCCCGGACCAATCTGGCAGAGCAGGAAAAGGCAATTGGCCTCTTTGAGAAGAAGCTCGTTCTGCTCACCGATCTCGTCAAAGTCACGGAGAAGAGGGAGAAGACTCTCAGCAACCTGCAACAGGAGCACCGGAACGCCGAAGAAACTACGGCGCTGCAACGACAGATCGAGGTGGCGATCAGCCGGTGCGACTCTGAATTCAAGAGACTGGAGGAGATCAACAACCAGATGAAGGAGCGCCTCCGGAAAGTAGAGCAGGAGATCTCCGAGTACAGGCCGTACGCAAGCGAGGATGTTCCAACCCTGCCGGATGCGGATATCGACCGCCTCAGGAGTGAGTACCGAAGTGCCCGGCAGGTGGTCGAGAGGGTTGTGAAGGACCGCGAGAGTTACGAAAGAGATAATGTCCGTGACAGAAAGCAGATTGAGGACGACTGGAACGATATCAGCAGCTACCGGATCTCTATCGAGGAGATCGAAGCAGGAGACCCGGAGGAACGGTATTCCTCTGAGTATATCCAGGAGGTTAACCGGAGTTTTGAGGATGCGGAGCGCCTCCTCAAAGAAGCCGTTGGCCGTTATGAGGATGTGCGTGGAAAACACCACCTTCTCTCCCTGGAGATGGAGGAGGCAGAGAGGAAATTTAACGCTCATGCCCCGGAAGCGTATACCCGGGATCCGGATCTCATCGATCCGGAGCCGTTGAAGGCCGATCAAAAGAGGTTAGGGGCAGAAAGTCTCACCCTCAAGGCGGAACTTGCACACCTCGATGCTATGCGTCGGGAAGGTGAAAAAATGCTCGAAGGCCTTATTTCCGAACGCAATGGCTACGAAGTACTTGACAGCACTCACCATTTTGTCCAGAAAGGTGCCGTCCCGGCATCGGAGCTTAGAGGCTACCGCTACTTCCAGGAAGAACTTGGGGCTGCCATCGGGAGTACGTCAAAGCAGAAAGAGCGTTTCAGTGCCGTAAAGGACCAGTTCTTCCGGAACATCGATGAAATTAATGTTCCTCACTACTTTATCGAGACGGTCAGGGGGAAGATCCGCATAGCGGAGAGTGTGGGCGAGGCAACCTCCATACAGCAAAGCCTGGAGGGATATGCTACCACGGTCACCGGGTGGACAAAGGCGGTGCAGGCACAGGTGGAGGGGCTTCTTGAGGTCGAGACGAAGATCATCGATCAGGCCCTGGGGATGGCGATTACCTACCGGGACCACCTCATGACGGTTCCCAGACTCTCAAAGATCGAGATCGATGGCAATTCCCGTGAGATGCTGCAGATCAACTTTGAAGATTGCACCTATCGTGACGAGGTAGCCCGGGGTGAGATGCACCGCTATATCCAGGACCTTACTGCTCATATCGAGGACGGCACCCTCAGCCGGGGGGAACTTGAGAAGGCGCTCGCACCGGGCCAACTGGTGGGTAGAGTGATGGATATGGGCAGGATCCGCGTAAAAATACGCAAGATTGATATCGATACCTACCCGTTCCAGCTCTGGGAGAAGATCAAGGCTTCTGAAGGGCAGGAGAACACAATGCACATCATCCTTCTGGTTGTCCTCATATCAACAATCAGAGCGATTGTCGTTGGCAGGCATGATCGGAACACCGCGAAAGTGCTCTTTGTTGACAATCCCTTTGGTTCCACCGGATCATACTATCTCTGGGAGAAGATCTGGTCGATCCTCGACCGCAATAATGTCCAGATGATATGCTCGGGCCACAAGATCGATGCAAAGGTGCGCGAGTTCTTCCCGATCTCCTATCTCCTTACAAGCGAGATCTCGGCCGGCGGTCGGATGAGGATCGTCGGTGTCAGGTTTGTTGGTGCCGGCAAAGATCTTGACCGCCTGGAGCGGCAGAGGAGAGGGGAGATCCTTGCGTGGATGGAGGAGTAAGGGTGCCAGACAAAGCAAGTCCCTCCCCAGGCCCTCTTTTCAGTCCTCCTATCCTCTCGGGCACCTTCACAATCACCGCCGACGACCCCGCCGGCCCGCGCATGAGAGATATGGCGCTGCCGGCCACAAAGACCCCCTCCCCGGTTCGGGTAATCGGGAGGCTTTGACAATATCCATGTCGTACCCGGGAGGCGCGGGGCCTCTGGCGGTGCGGCAGCTGTTTTCTCAAAAGCGGACAGGAAAACGGGGTAAACGACCAGTCTACGCCCGCCCGGGCTCAAGGCTCCAGGGGACCACACATTCATAGCTGCCGGATCTTCTCTTACTCCATCCCCGGCAGCGCGCCTGAACCCCCCACTTTCACTTTCACCCCGCACGGCGCGGGCTCATATGCTTCCGCTCCCTGATCGCATATGTATGAGGCAGAAAGACATCCTTCGCCACGACCAGACCCTCTTTCGCGATCCCGAGGTCTTCAACCCCACGTTCGTCCCCGAGCACCTTCACCACCGCGATGCCCATGTCAGGGAACTTGCCTTCCTCGTCAGGCCCGCCCTCCAGGGCGGCAGCCCGCGAAACGCCATCCTCCGCGGCCCCCCGGGGACCGGGAAGACCACCACGGCCCACCATATATTTGCCCTGATCGCCGAAGAGACCGGGCAGGTACTCCCCGCTTACGTCAACTGCCGGCAAAACCAGTCGTCGGCGGCGGTCTACCGGTGCATCTTCGAGGAGATCTACGGCTACGCGCCGCCGGCGACCGGACGGCACCTCGACGACATCAGGGCGGCGATCGTCGCCCGCCTCAAGGAGAAGAATGCATGCCTCCTCGTCTGCCTCGACGATGCAAACTACCTCGTCGCCGCAGGAACCTACAACCTCCTCCTCTACCAGCTCCTCCGGCTCTACGAGGGGTGGGATGGCGTCCGGTGCGCCGGGGTCTTTGCGGTCACGAGCGATCTCGCGATAAATCTCTACGCCGAGGCGGACAGACCGGTGCAGTCGGTCTTCCATCCCACCGAGGTCTTCTTCTCCCCCTACATGAAGACCGAGATCCGGGAGATCCTCGCCGACCGCGTCAGGCAGGGGCTCTACCCCGGGGTGATGCCGGCGCCCCTCCTCGACCGCATCGCCGGCATCGCCGCCGATGAACAGGACATCCGGGTCGGGCTCGACCTGATCGGGGTGGCGGTCATGCAGGCGGAGGCGGATGGCCGCCGGCGGGTCGACGCCGGGGATGTGGCGGCCGCAGCCCGGGCGGTCATCGCGCCGTTACTCCGGACCCGGATAGCAGGGCTCTCACCGGGGGAACGCACACTTCTCTGCCGGATCGCGGAGCAGTCCCGGGAGAGGGCCG
>MPOY01000039.1 GCA_001896715.1 Methanoculleus sp. EBM-46 | reverse complement strand
TCTGTCCCGTCCGAGAGCTCGACCGGCCGGAAGCGGATCAGTCTCTCAGCCCCATCCCCGCACCGGACGAGGAACGTCCGCGGCCGGGGGCTGCCTCGCCCGGCCTCTTCCCGATCGGTCTTCCAGGCGGCGATTGCCTCGTTTCGGCGCGCGGGATCGGGGAACGCGAGCCAAAACCAGTCTCTTCCGGTGGGGATATCCGCGAGGGTGTAGCCGAAGAGACCGGTGAACGCTCCATTGAGGTAGGTATAGCGGCCGTCGCTCTCGATGAGGGCCGCCGCGATGGGGGAGGTGTCGATCAGGTCCCGGAGCCGGCGCTCGCTCCGGTGGAGCCGGTCCTCGGTCTGCCGCCGGGCAATGGCGATGGAGGCCTGACGGATGAACGATTCGACAGCCCGCCGATTGGTAAGTTCCCGGCAGGGCGGGAAGAAGATCCCGATGATGCCATAGATATGGCTCTCCCAGGCCAGTCCGACGCCATATAACCTTCCGATATCAAGACGATCAAGAATTTCTTCGCAAAGCTCCTCAGGGATCTGCCCCAGGCAGATTTCGTATAACGAGTATTTCGTCGCCTCCGACGCGGGACGGAAGATATGCTCCCGTACTACGGAGATTGACGCCATTGTTTCGTTGTATGGGTCATCATAGAGGTTTCCGATGGGAAACACCATACCCTCTACATCCCGTCCCACGAGTTCCCTCAAACGATCCCGGAATTCATGGTCTGCGAGCGCCCGTAGGATAAACTGCCGGTTGACCTCGTCATAGGATTCAACATACACACGTGCCCCGGGAATGAGCTCGATGAGCCGGTCGACGATATACCGGTAGATATCCGCCTCCGCCGGCATATCCACGAGTTCCATCGCCGTCCGGGCGAGAAACTCCATGTTCCGGGTATACCGCTTCCGCTCGGTGATATCCTCGAGGACGAGGGTACACCCTTTCTCCCCGTCCTCGAAGGTCGTCGGGATGACCTGCATCTGGTAGAAGAACTCATCGCTCTCCCTCTGGTACCGAATATCGGCGATCACCTGTTCCCGCTCGAGCCCCTCGATCACCGCGAGCGCCTCGGGGGTGGAGACGACCGGAAGGGCGGCCTCCCGGATGGTCCGGCCGATGAGGTCGTCTTTTGACCGCCGGAGGTGCCGGAGGCACTGGTCATTGACCTGGACGATCCGCTGGTCGGCGTCGAGGATGAGGATCAGGTTCTTCGTGAAGCAGAGGAAGGCGGATATCGGGACACGCTGGGCAAAGGAGAAGAGTTTCGCGTTCCCGATCTGCCGGACGTCGACTTTTCCCGCTATCTGGAGGATCTCAAGGTGCTTCGAGACCGAGTTCCGGGTGACACCGAGTTGTTTTGCCACATCGGTGATGGTCATGCCCTTCGGCTGGAACCGGAGAGTACGAAGGATGCGATTCTGGAGATCGTGCTCCTCCTGCATGGGGATGCCATCGTCGAACTGGTTAATTAACCTTTCCATCCGCCGATGGGGTACCCCGCGCCCCCGCAGGGTAAACGGGGGCACCTGATCCCGGCGTTCCGCCCCCTCACGGGATCGTCAGGACGATCCGCTCTCTCGTCACTTTCCCGGCGATGAAACGGGCGAGGACGAGGAGTGCTGCTCCTGCGGCCGCGAGAATGCCCTCCGTCGCCGGCGATATGCCGGCTCCCCCGGGCGCGATACCCTGGAGCCCGATGATGATGAAGATGAACCCGAATATGAAGACGAACCCGAGTATCTGGTTCTCCCGCATGCCGAGCGCGAGCTGGGCGGCGCCGATGAGACCGGCCGCGGCGGCGATCCAGA
>MPOY01000363.1 GCA_001896715.1 Methanoculleus sp. EBM-46 | reverse complement strand
TCCTGATCGTCAGCGTCGGTTCGCAGTCGGGAGGCCTGGGGTATGACGCCGGATATCGACCCCTCTTTGCCCTGCGCCAGGGGGAGATCATCCCCTTAAAGAGCGTAGCGTTCAACACGACGGAGCCCTGGTACAGCATCGACGTCTCGCATGGAACAAAGGACGGTTCAGGACTGGTGGGTACCCACTACTGCACGATCTTTACGCTCCGCGACCTTACCAGGGCCGAGAGGGTGTACTGCCCGGACGGGGAACTTTTCTGGCCGCCGCCCGGTTCGTCCCCGGCAGGTGTCGATGGGTTATCCGGATTGGGGGTCGTCTCTTGATGCCGGACGGCCGGTTCACTCCGGAGACAGGGTGGCCGCATGGAGTCTGACAATAAGCGCCTGATCGCCGTAGGACTTCTCGCCTTCATCGGCGTCGTCGTCCTCGTCGCAGCGGTCGTGTTCGGATTTACGACCCTTATTACCCTGGTCACGGGAGTCGACGGGCCTCCTCAGATGTTGGTTGTGGAGGTGATCGGGGAAGAGGCCCTGCAGAACGCATCTGTTGTCCACCTGACCGACCGGGATCTGCAGCAGCACCCGGTGCTTGCCACCGCGATCCGGGAGGCCGGCAGCGATTCGGGCGTATCCGCGTCGGCCCCGATGACGGGGGTCGAGTGCCTCGCCCTCACCGAGTCCTTCGGCGTATACACAAGGGATGCGCCGATCCTCGAATACGACGGAGTATACTACTCCACCCGCGTTCTGCTCCATTAGAACGCTTGAAGGGGTGCAGAATGGAAGAAGGTAAGAAATCCGGCAACCGGCTCAGAACGGCGGGATTCGTCATCGCCTGCGCCCTTGCCGGGATCGTCGCGGTCGCGCTCGGCCTTGTGCTCGCCGACGCTCTCCTCATCTATGCGATGGAGGGCTCGGGCGGTCAGCCGATGCTCTACGTCATGGAGAGCGCGGAGCCGGGAGAAAACGTGGTTATCCCCCTGACCGAGAAGGACTTTGCCGACCACCCGGCGCTCGATGCGGTCATCCGCGGCGATGAGCGAAACCCGTCGGCGTGGGAGTGGGGTAGGAGCGACCGGCGCTTCATCGGGGGAATTAACGTCTCCTACGTGGAGAGCAGGGTGCTCCAGGACACCTACGGCCCCGACCGGGAGACGTGGGTCTACCCGCACCTGGAGTACGAAGGGGCATACTACCTGGTGGTGACGACATGGCCGTGAGAGAACCGGGGGAGGAAGAATGAACAGAGCGATCGGAACATGGGCACTCCTCCTCGCGCTGCTGCTCGCGATCGCCCCGGCGGCGGCCGCGGATCTCGGTCCCAACCAGCACCTGATCCCGGAACTGAGGGTGAACGAGTCGATCGAGGCGATCGTCATCTCCGCGGAGTTGAGCCTTCAGCCGGAATGGGACGGGAGCGTGACCACCGGGATACCGTTCGGCGCGGTCATGGTCCATACGGCCAATGCGACGACGCTGATCTTCGATCGCGACGGAAACCACCTCTTCTCCATCGATGACGAACGTTCCGCAAAAATCCCCACCCCCGCAGGCGTCGAAAAGCCCTGCACCCGGGTGCACCCGCTCCCGAACGACTCCCGGGTCTATCACCACGGCGACGTGACCTTCGTCTTCGGCACGGCCGGGGAACCCCCCATCCTCACCATCATCGACGAGAGCCCGAAGCCCGACGAGGAGCCGATCACCATCGAGATCACCTCCCCGAATGAGGGCGGCGTGGCCTGGATCGACGTCGCCCCGGCCCATGTCGCCGTCGCCGGGGAGGTGCATGCCCCTGCGGGAGTGCACAGCGTGGTTGTCCGGAGCGGTTCGGTGGAGGTCTCGTGCGGGAACGCAGCGGAGTTCGCCTGCTCAGTGCCGGTCTCTTTCGGGAAGAACACGATCACCGTCGTGGCGACGGATAACCGCAGGCACCGGGCCGAGAAGACCGTGAACCTGACCGTCCGTAGCGGCATCCCGCCGCCATTGATCGCCGTCTCGGGCAGGGTGACGGACGCCGGCGGCAGTCCGGTTCCCGGCGCACTGGTGCGGTTCGAGTCGGTCTTTGATCTGGGCGGCGAACCCATCGCAGCAATGGCCGTGACGGGGGAGGACGGCCGCTACCTGGTAGAAGATACCCTCGGCTACCGGCAGACGGTCACGGTCG
>MPOY01000547.1 GCA_001896715.1 Methanoculleus sp. EBM-46 | reverse complement strand
CCAGAATGGCCTGTCCAGGATCTGCGCTCCTCCCCCGGGCGACCGCCAGCCTCGCGCGGGATGCGATCCCCTCCGGCGCTCATCCGCCCGGAACGTGGGGTGGATGGTCCCTGCACCCCGGAAACCCGGCTACTTTCACGCAGGACGATCGCACCCTCAGTGTTGCATTGTAACGTTTATCAGGGTGTATCGCTCCATCCTACATGATAGAACAATGAGTTGTACTATTATCGTCGGCGGATTCTTTGGTGACGAGGGAAAAGGAAAGATCGTGGCCCACATCGCTCACCAGGACAGACCATCCATCATCTCCCGGGGCGGCGTCGGCCCGAATGCCGGGCATACCGTCTGTGTCGGAGAGAAAGAGTACGGTGTCAGGATGGTCCCCTCGGGGTTCGTGTACCCGGAAGCGGCCCTCATGATAGGGAGCGGTGTGCTCGTCGATCCCCGGGTCTTCCTGAGGGAGGTCGATCTGCTCGGCGTCAGGGGCAGGATCTTTGTCGACGGCCGGTGCGGTGTCATCGAAGAGGAGCATATCGCTCGCGACAGGGGGAGCGAGCACCTCAATAAGAAGATCGGGAGCACCGGGACCGGATGCGGCCCGGCAAACTCCGACCGTGTCCTCCGGACGTCGCGGCAGGCAAAAGATGTCCCCGAACTTGCGGAGTACATCACCGATGTGGCGGAAGACCTCAACTGCGCCATGGACCGGGGCGAGGTGATCCTCCTTGAGGGAACCCAGGGTTTCGGCATATCGCTCTACTTCGGGACTTACCCGTTCGTGACCAGCAAAGATACGTCCGCCTCGCAGATCGCCGCTGACAACGGCGTCGGTCCGACCCGGATCGACGACGTCATCGTCGTCTTCAAGGCCTACCCGACCCGGGTCGGCGAAGGCCCCTTTGCGACCGAGATGACGATGGAGCGGTCGCACGAGCTCGGTATCGAGGAGTTCGGCACCGTCACCCGCCGTCAGCGCCGTATCGGCACATGGGACGGGAAGATGGCCCGCTACTCGGCCATGATCAACGGGTGTACCCAGGCGGCGATCACCGGCATCGACCGGATCGACCCGGCCTGCTTCGGCGTGAAGGACTATGATCGACTGACCCGGAAGGCAAAGGACTTCATCGCACAGGCCGAGGAGGATATCGGCAAACCCGTCACATTGATATCGACGGGCCCTGAGATGTCCCAGATCATCGATCTCCGGAGTGAACTATGAAGCGGGAACTTATGGATATCCTCTGCTGCCCGGTCTGCAAGGGCGATCTTCTGCTCTCTGCGACCGAGGAGAGCGGCGGGGAGGTGCTGGAGGGCACCCTCCGGTGCGCGGCATGCCGCGTCGATTACCCCATCAGCGAAGGCATACCAAACCTCCTCCCGCAGACGGCCTGCGAGGACTGATCCCGCCGATGTCGGAGATTCATCTCAACCGCCGCGGGATCAACGCCATCGAGGTCCCGGGCGAGGTGGAGGCGGTGCCGGGAAGCGATCTCTCCCTCCGGATCATCAACCACGGCTCTCCGCTCCACATATCTCTCGCCACGACGAACTCTGCGCCGTTTACCGACTTCATCCACGAGAACCTCTATGTGGGCGGCACCGACGCGGAGTTCCATATCTCCATCAGAGAGGATGCTCCCCCGGGTGTCTTCTCCGTGGAGGTCATCGCCGGATACGGCGCCCGGCGGGCGGCGTTCAAGGTCTTCGTCCGCGAGCGGAAAGCCCCCGAGCCCGGGCCGGTTGCTGCCCCCCGGGCGGAGCCCGCCCGGACTGTATCGCTCCCGCCTCTCCCGGTTCTCGCCCCCGTCGTCGCCGCCCTGGTGCTCTACGGCCTCTGGCTTGTATCAGGGGTCGACCTCCTTAATGCCGCCGCGTTTGCGGTGCTCCTCGTCGGGGTCATCCTCGCATGGCTGCGGCAGCGGTCGTAGTCGCCGCGTCGCTCCTGGTTGACCGGCTGGTCGGGGATCCGCACTCCCGATACCACCCGGTGGCGCTCCTCGGCCGGTTCATCGGGTGGTGGGGGGTCCCGTCCCGCTACCCGGCCCGTGTCCAGCGGGCGGCCGGGGCCGCGGGGACCATTCTGACCGTGGCACTCTTTGCCGCCCCATTTGCTCTCGTCCAGTTCGCCGCCCCCTGGTACCTCTCCATCATCCTCGCGCCCTTCCTCCTCAAGGCCTGTTTCGCCTGGCGATCGCTTGAGGAGCATACCGTTGCCGTGGTGCAGGCGCTCGAGGACGGCGGCATCGACGCCGGGCGCGCCCGGGCCGGCATGCTGGTGAGCAGGGATACGGCGCACCTCGAACCCGAGCACATCCTCTCGGCTGCGTACGAATCGATGACCGAGAACCTGGTCGATAGCATAATCTCCCCGCTCTTCTACTTTGGATTCTTCGGCCTCGCAGGGGCCGCGGCTTTCCGGGCGATCAACACCATGGACGCGATGCTCGGTTACCGCGACGAGCGGCTCCGGATCGGGTGGTTCCCGGCCCGCGCCGACGACATTGCAAACTTCATACCGGCGCGCATCACCGGTCTCGTCCTCCTCGTCTATTTCGCCGCAAAGGGGCGGTTTTCCCCGGCCTACGCGGTGCTCTGCCGGGATAGAAAGAAGCGTCCCGGGTTCAACGGGGGTATACCGATGGCCGTCATCGCCGGCGGCGTCGGCGTCCGGCTCGAGAAACCGGGCGTCTACGCAATCGGGGATGCGGAGCGGACACTTACCGAGGCGGGCGCCGGGATCGTCTCTGCGGTCCGGGCGGCGACGATCATCTTCGCCCTTGCCGAGATCGGCGCATTATTTTTATTGGTATCCATGCGCTATACATAGAGGTAATGAAACTTGAGGAACTGAGATTTGGCACCGAGCTGATCAAGCGCGGCTTTGCGTCGATGCAGAGAGGCGGCGTCATCATGGATGTCGTCAACGCAGAGCAGGCAGAGCTCGCCGAAGGGGTCGGTGCCGTTGCCGTCATGGCGCTCGAGAGGGTCCCTGCCGATATCAGGGCGGCAGGGGGTGTGGCCCGCATGGCCGACCCACAGAAGATCGTCGAGATCATCGATGCGGTCTCCATCCCGGTGATGGGAAAGGCCCGGATCGGCCATTTCGTCGAGGCACAGGTTCTGGAAGCGCTCGGCGTGGACATGGTCGACGAGAGCGAGGTGCTGACCCCGGCGGACGAGCAGTTCCACATCGATAAGACCCGGTTTGAGGTCCCGTTCGTCTGCGGTGCGAGGAACCTCGGGGAGGCGTTGCGCCGGATCGACGAGGGGGCAGCGATGATCCGGACGAAAGGCGAGGCCGGGACGGGGAACGTCGTGGAAGCGGTCCGCCACATGCGGGCGATCATGGGCGGGATCCGGAGCCTGAAAGGGCTCTCTTCCCAGGAGCTCATCGACCGGGCCCGCGAGATCGAGGCGCCGGCAGAACTCGTCATCGAGTGCGCAAACCTTGGCCGCCTTCCCGTGGTGAACTTCTCGGCCGGCGGCATCGCGACGCCCGCGGATGCGGCGCTCATGATGCAGCTCGGGGCCGACGGTGTCTTTGTCGGGTCGGGGATCTTCAAGTCGTCAAACCCCGAAGCGACCGCCCGGGCGATCGTGGAGGCGGTGAACCACTACGACGACGCAAAGGTCATCGCCGAGGTGAGCCGGGGGCTCGGGGACGCGATGAAGGGCATCGATATCCGCGTGCTCCGGGAAGACGAGATCCTCCAGACGCGCGGGCGGACCTGAGACCTCATACCGGTGCGTGCTGCAAAGATCTGGTGCGGTACTCGTTCTCCGGCGCCATGCCACTTCCCCGTGGTGGTCGATATCGCGGCGTTTGCCGGGTTCACCCTGGTCTTTACCGCCGCGATGCACCTGCACAGGCGGAGCATGCCGCGGAGGATGTGATCGTAGCGGCAGGAAGATGTCTCATCGATGCCAATAGTGGAGGTGCACCATGAAGAAGGAACTCATCATCGAATGGAGACATGCCGGAAGTGCGGTCAACAAGTCCCCGGAAGGGGTTGAGGAGACCGGTATGACTCTTGCGGCCGTTCTCGCGGAGATCCGCATGCTCCTTGAGATGGAGGGCGTCACCGTCCGGATGATCGAGACGGATGCAGAACCGGAGGGCCTCCTCTTCAACGGCATTCCGGTCGAGAGGCTCCTCGAAGGGATCGAGGTGACTGCCCTATCCTGCTCCTGCGCATCCTGCGACTCCTGTGAGGGAGGCGCGGAGTGCCGGGCGCTCCGTTACAACGGCGAGGCGTACGAGGCGATCCCGCCGGACCTGATAGGCCGGGCGGCCGTAAAAGCGCTTGAGGTGGAGTGAGGGCGTGGCGGAGCCCGCCATCCCCGTCACCTGCTCCCGCCTCTCAAAGACCGGGAAGCTGACCGGCCTTGTGGCGATGGCGGATCCAACGGCGCCTTTTGGGCTCCGCCTGGAGAAGCGACGGGAATTGTGCGATTCAAGAGCAGAAGTGCATGGGTGCATCCCCGGTCACGGATCTCCACCGTTCAGGGTAGAGTTTTTCAACCGGTTTTCAATGTAATATGCTTAATATTAACATAATGTTAAATG
>MPOY01000359.1 GCA_001896715.1 Methanoculleus sp. EBM-46 | reverse complement strand
CCGCCCCGGCATAAAAGCGTATGGTTGTCCCGGAGAGAGACCGCCAGGAACTCCCCGGGAGCAAGAGCAGTGGCGAGCATCACCATGTTGATCTCGGGGTTCCCGGCCCGGGTGCCGGCTTCCCGGTTCCTCTCATCCGCCCAGAACTCTACGATTGCATCTGCAAGCGGCGCATAACCCATGAGAGTTTCCGCCCGCCGTTCCAGCGCTCCGCGCCCGAAGATCTCCGGGCCGTCCCGGATCTGCCCTGTAACACCCGTAAGGCCGATCGCAAGACCGAGTTCGCGGAAGGCAAGGCGGTACTCCACGGGGTAGCGGAGGCTGCCACCTCTCGCAAATGCCGCAAGGCCGGCAAGAGCGGCGTCGAGGACGGAACACAGCAGGTCGGCACGGTCAGTTTCACTCCGATCCATCGACTGCGCTATCCTCCCGGCGTCAAAGAGGAGGCCGCCGATGCCGAGCGGGTCGTCCGTGGCCTGGACGGTCCCGCGGCAGATGCCGGCCATGTCGGCGATCTCGGGCGAGAGGTCGAGGTGCAACGGTCCTGCGGCAGCCTGCAGTTCGCTGTAGGTGACGAACCCGTCGAGGGGGTCGTGCTGGCCCATGGCGGGAACGAGCGGCCGGGAGAGGTCGATGCTCATCTTCCAGTACATCCTCTTCTTGCCGCCGGAAGGGGGGAGGTAGGCGAACGCGGCGTGGGCCGCTCGTGCAAGTTCCACCGCCCACCTGATGTAGGCCGGATCGTTGGTCGCCCGGCTCATCCGGTTGAGCGCGTGCATCCATCTGGTCAGGTAGTGGTAATACTGCCCGTCCCGCTCCCACTCGAGCCGCTCGTCGAACGGCTCGCCGCTCCGGCGTTCGGGGAGCGGTTTGCCGATACGGAGGCCCCCGATCGTCGGGTGTACTTCGCCCTCCCCGTCGGAGAGGCCGCTGATCCAGCCCGTTCTCCGGTCGTCGGCGCGGTGCCGGCCGAGGGTGTGGTGCACCTGACTAACGAGGCGGAGGGCGAGGTCCCGATAGGTCTCTTCCTCCGTCCGGCGGTAGAGTTCGATGTAGTTGCAGACCGCATACGCATCGGTCCAGAGGTAGCGCCGCGGATTGGCGAGCGGGGGGTCAAGCCCTGTCCGGCCGGCAAACTCCGCCATGAGGTCGCGAACGGCCGGGACACATGCGTTCTTGTTCATCTCTCCCTCCGGGGGTGGGTATCGGAGCCTGCTATCCGCCGCCCGGCATAATTGTTTCGAACGAGCCGCCATCCCGCGATCGGGAGAACCTTCCCGGGGCTGACGGTTGGTCTGCAGGGACCAGGCGACGGATCGCCGCCCTCTCGCCCGTATGAGGGAACCAACAGACCGGTATCGGGGTCATGGCCCATGAACCGCCCGCGTAAAGGGCTGTACGCGCGATTGATGATATGCCTGCCATCGCCTTAACCGGCGCCGGAGAATCAATAACAAAACATATCTGACTCACCGCCGAATACAACGATCGGCTGCCGATATCGACCACAGGCGCCCGGACGAAGGATTACGATGATCAAACGACCCCCGCTATCGGAAGCCGACAGGATATGGTTCCCTGCACTCATCTGCATCGCCATTATAGGGATCTCTTCTGCAGGCTGCATCGCTACGACGACATCCGCCGATCCCATCCGTATCGGCGTCCTTCTGCCCGGGAGCGGGCCGGTTGCCGTGCATTCGCTGGACGGACTCACCTGGGCTGCGGGTGCGATGAACCGGCAGGGCGACCGCACGATCGAACTCGTCTACCGGGACACGAGTGCCGGCAACATATCCGCGTACGCAGAGGAACTCGCCGGGCGCGACGATATCGCTATCGTCATCGGCCCTGCGACAAGCACGGAACTCATAGAGATCGCCCCTCTCGTTACGGGGCGGGGTAAACTCCTCATATCCCCGAGCGTCACGGGAGAGATCGATGACAACAGTCTCTTCTGGAGAACCTGCCCCACTGACGACCGGCAGGTGGAGGCGATGTTCAGGATCCTTTCGGAGACCGGTGTCCGGAACGTCTCTCTCATCGTCGCGAACGCACCCTACGGGGAGACGTTTGCACGGTTCGCCCCGGCAGCAGCCGCGGCGAACCGGATCCGGATAACCGGCGCGGTATCCGTCGATGCATCGAGCGATTTCGGAGAGATCGCCATGCGGATCGGGGAGGAGGAACCCGGGACGGTCGTTGCCGCCGTGTACCCGGAAGAAGCCGTCCGGATAGCGGATGCACTTTCCCGGGCGGGCTCGACCGCCGGCCTCTTCCTGACCGATGCCGCCCGTTCGCCCTACCTGCTTGAGCGCCTCGGCGAGCGGGCGGAGGGTATCCAGGGAACAGCGCTCTCCTCCGACCCCACCACCGGGTACGCAATCGCCTACGAGGAGTTGTTCGGCGAGGCCCCGCCGTCGTTTGCCGCACAGACCTACGATGCCCTCCTCCTCGCCGTCTATACCGCGGCACGGCAGGAGGCGGCCCCGGGTGAACCGCTCGCCGCATCGCTCCGCTGGGTCGTCTCCGGCGACGGCATCGCCAAAGGCTGGGATCCCGAAGAGGCAGGCGAGGCCGCGGCGATGATCCGTGCGGGCGCTCACCCGGCCGTCACCGGCGCTTCGGGCCCTCTCCGGTTCGGCGAGCACTCATCCCAGGGGCCGCTCGCAGGGTACTATACCCGCTGGACTGTCGAGGGCGGGGCGTTCTGTGAGAGCACCCCCGTCTCTTCTGCGGGAGGAGAACCGGGGCTGCCCGGCCTCTCGTACGATCCGGCCGCCGGCGAGGGCGTTCGCCCGGTCGTCTGGATGGTCTATCCGCTGGCAAAAGGCGATCGGTCGTTTGCCGACTCCGCGTACCGGGGTCTTTTCCGTGCGCAGGAGTCGTTCTCGTTCACGAAGAGAGAGTGCACCTACGCCGACATTCCGCTCCTCGACACCGTGTTCTCTCTACAGAACTTCACCGAGAAGCCCGACCTCGTCATCACCGAGGGGTTCGAGTTCACCGACGCCTCCCGGGCGTGGGCAGAGGCAAACCCGGACATCCGTTTCGTCACCCTCGAACAGGCGGAGTTTGGTCTTCCGAACGCATGCGACGTGATGATGGTCCCTTACGGCGCATCCTACCTCGCGGGCGTGATGGCGGCGAATATCACCCGGACCGGGCATATCGGCGCGATCGCCGGCGCACCGGTCCCCGTCATCGACCCGTTCGTCAGGGGGTTTACTGAAGGTGCGGCGGCATACGATCCGTCGGTAGACGTCACGGTGCGTTATGTCGGCGAGAACGCCGAAGGGTTCGGCATGCCGGAGCGGGCGGGTGCACTCGCCCGGGACCTCCGCGCCGAAGGCGTCGACGTCATCCTCATGATTGCAGGCGCTTCAAACATCGGGATAGTGGATACTGCACGGGAGACCGGGGATATCTACCTCATCGGCGAGGATACCGACCAGTCCTACCTCGCCCCGAACCTCGTTATCGCATCGGTGGTGAAGCAGATCGATGCGATCGTCTATCGCGCGGTGGCAAACGAGATCAACGGGACGTTCAGGGGAGGAAGGGAGGTCCGGACGCTCGAGGACGACGGCACCATGCTCTTCGTCTCTCCCCGCTTCGATGCGTATGCGGGGGTTGTCGCGGACTGGCGGGAGCGGGCCGTCGCCGCAGAGGGAGAGTACCTGAAGACGGCGCTCCTATGAGCGGAACGGCGTGCTGCCTTCCGGGCAGCACCGTTCTTTCTCTGGCACCCTGAACGGCAATCCGGCGATGAATCATCCGGCATTCGCAGCACTGCCGGATGCAAAAACAGAAAGGCTAAATCCCACTCCTGCAGAAAAAACCTTATGAGACGAAAGGTACCAGCAATCGCGCTCATCACGCTTGCCGCAGTCATCTTCGCCTGCGGATGTACCGGAACCACGACCACAGAGCAGGCCGAAGTGCAGGAGAACGTCGTCGGCGTCCTCCTGCCGCTCACCGGCGACTTTGCCGAGAGCGGAGCGGCGAGTCGGGCCGCCGTCGAGGTGGCTGCCGGCGATATCAACGACTACTTCGCCTCGATCGGGTCGGACCACCGGGTCCGGCCGATTATCGAGGATACGGCGACCGAACCTGCGGTTGCGCTTGAGAAGTTGAAAGCGCTCGACGCGCAGGGGATCAGGATGGTCATCGGGCCCGGTTGCAGCGCCGAACTCGAGGCCGTCCGGGCGTATGCCGACGCACACGGGATCCTGATCGTCAGCACCATGAGCACGGCGCCTTCGCTTGCCATCCCGGGCGACAACATCTTCCGGCTCGTGTCGCCGGACACCTACCAGGCGGATGCGATGGCATACTACCTGGAGGAGGAGGGAATAGCAGCGGTCGTGCCGGTATGGCGCGGCGATATATGGGGCGACGAACTCCGGAACCTGACGACGACGGCATTCAAGGCCCAAAACGGCACGGTCTATGACGGGGTCAGGTACACGCCGGGCCAGAAGGACTATGCCGGGACGATGGCGGACCTCGACGTGCAGGTCGGGAAGGCGATCGCAGCACATGGGAAGGAGAACGTCTGCGTCTACGCAGCCACCCTCAACGAGATAGCGCCGATCATGACGAGAGCGGCGGAGACTCAGAACCTCACCGGGGTCCGGTGGTACGGGTGCGACGGCAACGTTCTCCTCGGAACGCTCGCGACGCCCGGCGACGCCGCCCGGTTTGCGGCGCAGACGAACTTCACCGGTCCGACGTTCTGGCAGCAAAACCTTGCCGCGGCACACGAGGCCACCTTCCAGAAGATCCAGAACCGGCTCGGACGGCAGCCCGACGGTTACAGCCTGGCGTCCTACGACGCACTCTGGCTTCTCACCCTGACCGGGACGCAGACCGGATCGGCGGAGACACCGAAGTTGAAGATCGCCTTAACGAAGGTTTCGGATACGTTCGCCGGACCCTTCTGCAATGTGGTCGGCCTGAATGCTGCCGGCGACCGGTCGACCGTGCACTACTGTTTCTGGTCGATTAAGGCCGACGGCGACGGATACCGGTGGGTGCCGGACGCCCAGTATGACATCTGGGTGGCGGGCACTCCGCCGGTGTTCGAAGCGATCGGCGCCTGAGTGCCGGCACCCCGATCCACCTTTTTTCAGACCGAACCGGTGCGGTTCGTAACTCTTCCATGGGGAACCATTCGTACGCCGTGCGCTTCGCCTCCTCCTCGCTTCCAGCGTAACAGGCGGCGGTCTCGATCATGCACGACTTGCCCTCGCCGCCCGATGCACGGAACGCCTCGATGACCTCCTCCGGTTTCTGCTCGAAGTGGATGAGCGCATCGCCGATATCGCCGGCAACCTCCGCCGCCATCGGTCCTTGCGCCGATATACGGATCGGCGGGAGGTCCCGCGGGAGTTCGTAGATCTGCGCGTTGTCGAGGG
>MPOY01000651.1 GCA_001896715.1 Methanoculleus sp. EBM-46 | reverse complement strand
TGGCCTCCGCCGTCTTTTTGAGGAGGCACAAGTTTCAATTCCTCATAGGTAGTCTGGAAGCGAGAACCGGAGATGCGATATTAGAATCAACGGTGTTTCAATTCCTCATAGGTAGTCTGGAAGCCGGCGATCGTTTCGACAAACGAGCCTTCGTCTAGCCTGTTTCAATTCCTCATAGGTAGTCTGGAAGCTCTCAAGGAACCGAGTACCGTGGAGAGACTTTATTAGTTTCAATTCCTCATAGGTAGTCTGGAAGCAAGATAGCACCAAAAATCATGAAAGGAGGACCTCCGTTTCAATTCCTCATAGGTAGTCTGGAAGCGGCAAGGTTGACAGAATGGCGGTGGAATCAATCGGTTTCAATTCCTCATAGGTAGTCTGGAAGCCGGCATACACTTTGGCTTGAAAAGGTTGCACGCTGCCAGTTTCAATTCCTCATAGGTAGTCTGGAAGCCAGAGTTTCTATCTCTCTTTGCGTCAACCCGAGGTGTTTCAATTCCTCATAGGTAGTCTGGAAGCGGAAACGACGACCATCATGGCGGAGATGTCGAAGTTTCAATTCCTCATAGGTAGTCTGGAAGCCTGATACCGATGTTTCAATTCAAGACTCCATTTAAGTTTCAATTCCTCATAGGTAGTCTGGAAGCCCGAAAACGTTTCGCATCGGGGCTTTCTCTTTAGGCTTCTGTTTCAATTCCTCATAGGTAGTCTGGAAGCAGAGGATTATGACGTTGAAAGAATCGGCGACCTTCTTGGTTTCAATTCCTCATAGGTAGTCTGGAAGCTTGGTTCTGGGGCTCGCTATGCTGTTGCTCGTGCATTTCGTTTCAATTCCTCATAGGTAGTCTGGAAGCTGAAGCTCTGAAATTTTCCTAAAATAATGCCAAGTTTCAATTCCTCATAGGTAGTCTGGAAGCCAGATTCAAATTCAAAAGATTCTAGAGCCGCAATGTTTCAATTCCTCATAGGTAGTCTGGAAGCGATAAACCAGTACAAAATCAAACGAAGCTTTTCATCTACTCTATTCTGATCGTAGATGGGAAGCGATAAACCAGTACAAAATCAAACCCGATGCGCGATACGGGTTTCAATTCCTCATAGGTAGTCTGGAAGCCTGCCTCGATCTTCTTGAGGAAAGTCTCGACCTCATATTGTTTCAATTCCTCATAGGTAGTCTGGAAGCAGGCGAAATCAGGCGAAACATATAGAACTAGGCGTCGTTTCAATTCCTCATAGGTAGTCTGGAAGCCAGAAGAAAGAGTCCTTCTTTCTTGTACTCGAAAGGTTTCAATTCCTCATAGGTAGTCTGGAAGCGATCGCCGATGCGCCGAGAGGGTGCCGGGACGCGGGTTTCAATTCCTCATAGGTAGTCTGGAAGCAGCACGAACTGCTTTCAACGGGGCGGCCGTTGGAAGTTTCAATTCCTCATAGGTAGTCTGGAAGCGAAAACGAGAAGTAGGAGGCAGAGATGAAGATTGAGAAAAGTTTCAATTCCTCATAGGTAGTCTGGAAGCGCCGGAGGTTCGCCCTCTTCAGGTGGTGTATATCCTACAGTTTCAATTCCTCATAGGTAGTCTGGAAGCTTGCGCCTAGTTTCGTATAGTTGCGCATAGATTTCGTTTCAATTCCTCATAGGTAGTCTGGAAGCCAGAGAGTGTACGTCTCACAAAGCCCGCACTTGCAGCGGTTTCAATTCCTCATAGGTAGTCTGGAAGCCGACGAACTTATTCAGGATCCCCTGACGAGCGTCGGTTTCAATTCCTCATAGGTAGTCTGGAAGCGAAAACCAAAGCCCCGCCTGTGACGTGGAACTTGTTGGTTTCAATTCCTCATAGGTAGTCTGGAAGCGGGGGCCTGTGGAGAAAGGAGGTGGTCGGGTCTATGTTTCAATTCCTCATAGGTAGTCTGGAAGCAAGAGCCTCAAGGCAAAGATCCTCAAGGCATGGTAGTTTCAATTCCTCATAGGTAGTCTGGAAGCTCGGAATGGCGGTAGGAAATCTTGTTTCTCAAAGTTTCAATTCCTCATAGGTAGTCTGGAAGCTAAGACAGGAATGGGATTCGATCGTTCTTGAATAGTTTCAATTCCTCATAGG
>MPOY01000649.1 GCA_001896715.1 Methanoculleus sp. EBM-46 | reverse complement strand
GACCCGGTCGACAAAGGGGTCTGGACCCCTTCATTTCCACTGGAAACTCTATCTCCATGAGATCCGGAGCCGATACATCGAGATTTTTCCGGAAAAGTCATGTTGATCTGTAATCGGATCTTTCAGGCGGAGCGCGGATGCGAACCCGGGTAATTTGCCCGGAGTTTGTGGGACGGGATGCGTACCCCCGTATGAGGGCGCCGGGGTCCTGCGGCACCTATGATCCCTGAATAAATCCACATCTCCAGTGGAAATAAAGGGGTTCTCCGCACGCCGTTCCCCTGTCGGACACCGGACAGGCAGTTGCCCTGACAGGCATACCATATAAAAAGGTTTTGAATATACCAAAAGCGCGTATGGTGACGTTTCTATTTTGCCGACTCAAGGAACACCCCCATCCGGGAGAGAGCCTTTTTGAGATTATCCCGCGAGACCGCGTAGGCGCACCGCACGTGCCCGGCGCCGGACGGTCCGAGAACGCTTCCCGGGACGACCGCCACGTGCTGCTCGTAGAGAAGAGACTCGGCAAACTCGGTATCCGTCATGCCGGTGCTCTCTATCGAGGGGAAGGCGTAGAAGGCGCCCTTCGGGAGGTGGCAGGCAAGACCGAGCTTGTTTAACCCGTCGACGAAGAGGTTCCGCCGGAGCCGGTACTCCTGGACCATGGCGTCCTTCTCGGCTTCACCATTCCGGAGCGCCTCGTAGGCGGCAACCTGCCCCATGACCGGGGCGCAGAGCGCGACATACTGGTGGATCTTCAGGGCCGCTGCGGCGAGCGCCGGCGGTGCGCAGAGGTAGCCGATCCGCCACCCGGTCATTGCAAAGGCCTTTGAGAACCCGTTTAAGGTGATCGTCCGGTCACGGAGCTCGGGGATCTTTGCCGGCGAGAAGTGATCGCCGTCGTAGGTGAGCTCGGCATAGACCTCGTCGCTGATGAGGAGGAGGTCGTGGTCGACCAGGATATCGGCGATTGCGCGCCAATCTGCCTCCGGCATCACCCCGCCGGTGGGGTTGTTCGGGAAGTTTGCTACCAGAACCTTCGTCCGGGGAGTGATACGCTCCATGAGCGCATCGGCCGTCAGCCGGAACTCGTCCTCCGCCCGGCAGGGCACGGTCACCGGGACACCGCCGGCGAGGGAGACACAAGGGGTGTAGGAGACGTAGCTCGGTTCTGCCACCAGCACCTCGTCGCCCGGATCGGTGACGGCGCGGATGGCGATATCGGCCGCCTCCGAGACGCCGCAGGTCACGATGACCTCCTCGTCGGGATCGTAGCATGTCCCAAAGCGGGTATCGAGGTAGCGGCTGATAGCCCCGCGGAGCTGGGGCGTCCCCTTGTTCGATGTATAGGCGGTCGACCCCTGCTCGATGGAGTAGATGGACGCCTCACAGACGCACCAGGGGGTCACGAAGTCCGGTTCGCCGACGCCCAGGGATATGACGTCCTCCATCGTCTGGGCGATATCGAAGAACTTCCGGATGCCCGAAGGCGGTATGGCACGCACCCGTGCCGAGACGAAATCTCTCAACGCACCTCACCTCAGAACGAGTAGGGAAGGCGCTCGACTTCTTCGCGCCCGGCGTAGGTGGTCCCGTTCTCCTTATAGGTCTTCATGATGATGTGCGTCGCCGTCTCGCGGATCCGGTCCATCGGGGCGATCTGCTCGGCGACGAACCGCGCGATCTCGTGCATGCTCGACCCGACCACCAGGAGCTGGAGATCGTATGCCCCGGTCATCAACCGGAGCGACCGGACAGCGGGGAACCGGGCGATCCGCTCCGCTATCCGGTCGTAGCCGAAGTCCCGCTCGGGCGAGACTTTGAGCCCGATCACCGCGGCGACGTTGCCGTTTCCGGCCCGTTCCCAGTCGACGACCGCACCGTAACGGCGGATGACGCCGGCCGCTTCCAGCCGGTCGATCCGGTCTCTTATGTCCTGCTCACTCACTTCGGCCAGCACCGCGAGTTCGTTTGTCGGGGTGCGGCAGTTCTCCTCCAGGAGCTGGAGGAGGATACGATCCTTGTCATCCATGGTTTCACCTGAACATTGCTCTTAATCGGTTGACGTCGAGTTCCTTGAGCCTCTGGTCGACGAGTCGTGGGTCGCGCGTGATGACCTCTTCGATCTTGCTGGTCGTCGCATCGAACCACATCTCTTTCGTCCGGCCGTAGCGCCCCCGCGAGACGACCCGGGTGTTGATGACGCCGAGCATGTTGAGCTCGGAGATGAGATCCGTGATCCGGCGGTGCGTCAGGACATCGAGGTCGATGAGCCGGGCGATCTCCCGGTAGACCACCGTGACCTCGCCGCTCGTGAAGATCCGTTTGCCCATCTGTTCGAGAATCAGCATCGCGTAGAGGACTGCCTTGCTCTGAGTCGGGAGGGTAGAGACGCACTCCACCATGCTGTCGGTCTCGATCTTCTCCTGCGCCATCCGGACATGCTTCTCACCCACGCCCGCGGCGTTCTCGCGATCCGCAAGCTCGCCTGAGACCCTGAGAAGGTCGAGCGCCCGCCGGGCATCCCCGTGCTCCTGGGCCGCGAGCGCTGCGCAGAGCGGGATGACCGTCTCACCGAGCGCCCCTTCGATGAACGCCATATCGGCCCTCTGCTGGAGGATGTCGCAGAGCTGGGGGGCGTTATAGGGGGGGAAGACGATCTCTTCCTCGGAGAGCGAGGAGAGGACACGGGGGTCCAGAAAGTCGGTGAACCGGAGATCGTTGGATATCCCGATGATGCTGACCTTCGCGAACTTGAGGTCGGAGTTGATCCGGGTGAGGTTATAGAGGGTGTCATCGCCGCTCTTCTTGACGAGTTTGTCGATCTCGTCGAGTATGATGACCATGACCCCGCCGTTGCTCTCGAGCTGGTTCTTGAGCTCCATGTAGACCTGGTCGGTCGGCCACCCGGTCATCGGGATGAGGCTTCGGGGGCTGTCGCTCGGGTGCTGATCGGCGTCATCAAGGCAGTTTGCGATCTGGGCGAGGACGCGGTACTGGGTATCGATCACCTCGCAGTTGAGGTGGACGATCCGGCACTTCGTCCCGGCCAAAGCGCTCGCGTTCTCAAGCTCCGTCCCGACATACCGAACCGAGGCAGTCTTTCCGGTTCCGGTCTTGCCGTAGATGAGTATGTTTGAGGGAGTCTCGTTCGTGAGGGCAGGCGCAAGGATAGAGGCGAGTTCGTCGATCTGGGGTTTCCGGTGAGGAAGGATGTGAGGACGATAACTGTGGCGCAACACTTCCCTGTTCTTAAATATACGCTTGTTGGTCAGGTATTTTTTGAATAGTCCCATCGGGTTGGTCTTATCGTCCGACATGATGTCACCGGAGGGGGTTGTCAGGACAGGAGATTCTCACGCCGTGAACCCCTAAGATGATCGTCGTTAGGATTGATAACCCCTTCGTTTCCAGTGGAACATAGAACGAACTGGTTGTTAATGAAATATCAATAGATCAGCATCTAAATACAAGCGAGATGTCCAGAAAAAGTGTTCCATGGGGGATAGCGGAAGGGAGGGGAGGGGGGAGCACCCCGACCCCTTTGTTTCGACTGGAGAGTGATGGAGATACCGGGGGCCGGTATCGTCCGATCACCGTGATGGAGATAGTCATGTGTAACTCTGCAACTCAAGGTATAAAGTTTCATCGGATCAGTACAGGATACAGAGGCAAGGGTATG
>MPOY01000101.1 GCA_001896715.1 Methanoculleus sp. EBM-46 | reverse complement strand
GACACGCCTGGAGAAGAAAGGGGGGAGGAGAGGGGGCCGGCCGGGCACTCAGTAGCGAGTATCGGGGTACGGGCATTCCTCTCATGCTTTTCTTGGGTATGGGGGAGCGAGAGGGATACCCGGCATTCTCTGGATTGAATGTTCGGAGTTATGCAATACAACGACAGGACTCGAACCTGTGACATGCTGGCAAACAACCAGCCTGTCTACTGAATAAGAAACCAGAGGAGATAACCGGAAAATAACAGAGCGCCGCCAACAGGACTCGAACCTGTGACATGCTGGTTAACAGCCAGCCACTCTACCAACTGAGTTATGGCGGCACTGGAATAAGTGCTCTATAATGTTTCGCCTGAACCGTATTAAAGATTACGGGAATTCTCCTCCTGGACGGTCACGAGAAGGCCGATCAGTTCGCCGATCTCGGCATCGAGGCCGGAAAGGAGGTCGGCCGCGAGCGCGGTCGCCACGGCGCCCGCCGGCGATGCCCGGATATATCCTTCCTGCTCGAGGATCCGCAGCGAATAGCGGACCCGGTGGTAGGGGAGGTCGAGGATCTCGGAGAGCTTCATGATGCCGATGGGCTGGTGCTCCACGACCGCCCGTATCACCTCAAGGTGCCGTGAGGCAAGTTCGATCTCAGATTTCAACTTCTTCAGCATATCCGCCTGCCGATGTACCATCATTCGCGCATGTTACGGCTGCTCGTGCAGCCAGGCCTTCGTCAGGGTGTAGCGCTTCCAGAACGATACGGAGAACGCCGCCCCGATGGCGAGGAGGATAACCCCGATCACGAGGCCGGGGGTCCCCTCGGGTGCAAACCGGAGGAGGACAAAGGCGGCCATGGCGAAACAGAGGATGACGATGTTCAGCATGACCGTCAGCATGACGAACCTGCCCTTGAAGGCCTGTTTGGTTGCCTCATCCATCATTCATACTTCAACGCGGGGGTAAAAGTACTTGTGGTTTCAACGAAAGAGGTGGGAGAATGAATGGTCTGGATTCTGTTATCCGGGATGCCGGGGCGGCAGCATACGCGGCTTACGGCTCGTCGGCGGATGCCAACGTGCGCTACCTGACCCGGTTCCGCACGACCGACCCCGTGATCTACGTGGCAAAGCCCGGCGAGCGGGGGATGATCGTCGTCCCCCAGATGGAGCACGAGCGAGCGGTCCGGGAGTCGATTGCCGCGGTCGCCACCCGCGCCGATGCCGGTTACCTCGAGTACATCAAGGCCGGGGAATCGCGCTGGCGGGCGACTGCCCACGTGATCGCGGACCTTGCCGGCGGCCCCGTCCTGGTTCCGGCGACCTTCCCGCTCGCCCTCGCCCGGGAACTCGAGACGTTCCATCCGGTCGTCCTCGACGGTGCCGGCTCCGTCGAGGGGATGCGAGCGGTCAAGACACCGGAGGAGATCGAGCGCATCCGCTCCGTCCAGCGGGCCGCCGAGGCCGCTATAGACCGGGGAATCACGCTCATCCGCTCCTCCGCTCCCCGGGCTGGCGTCCTCTGCCGGGATGGCGCCCCCCTCACGTCTGAGGCCGTCCGCACGGCGATGCATACCGTCCTCCTCGCCCACGGGTGCCGGGGAGTCGACACCATCGTCTCCTGCGGCCCCGAGACCGCCCTCCCGCACAACACAGGCTCCGGCCCGCTCCTTGAGAACGAACCGATCGTCATCGACATCTTCCCCCGGGACGAACTCTCCGGTTACTACGCCGACATGACCCGGACGGTCGTGAAGGGCGAACCCTCGCCCGAGATCCGGGAGATGTACGACGCCGTCCGCGACGCTAAAACCCTCGCCGCAGCAGAAGTCCGGGCCGGGGTCGCCGGTGCCGACCTCTACAACGCGGTGGTCGAGTTCTTCCGCGACCGCGGCTATGAGAGCGATGCGCGCGGGTTCATCCACAGCCTCGGCCACGGCGTCGGGCTTGAGGTGCACGAAGAGCCGTCGCTCGGGCCCCGGGGAGGAGCGCTCGCTGTCGGAAACGTCGTCACCATCGAGCCCGGACTCTACTACCCGGGCATCGGCGGCGTCCGCCTGGAGGATATGGGCGCGGTGACGGAGACCGACTTCGACCGGTTCACCCAATACGAAGAGGAACTCACCTTATGATCATGGATGATGTTGTCTACGACGCCTACCGCGAAGCCGGGGCGCTGGCACGAAAGGTGCTCCACCAGGGCGCGGGGCTCGTGAAGGAGGGGGCAGGCCTCCTTGAGATGGTTGAAGCCACAGAGGCTATGGTGATGGAGGAGGGGGCGCTCCTTGCCTTCCCCCTCAACGTCTCCTTCAACGAGGCCGCGGCCCACGATACCGCGATGCCCGGTGACGAACGGGTCTTCTCGCGGGGCGACCTCATCAAGGTCGACCTTGGTGTCCTGATAGACGGCTACATCGCCGACACCGCCATGACCGTCGACCTCGGCGACCACGCGCCCCTCGTCGAGGCCTCCGCGGGAGCCCTCGAGGCGGCGATCGCTGCCGTCCGTCCGGGGGTCACCGCCGGGGAGCTCGGGGCGATCATCCAGGCGACGATCGAGGAGCGCGGCTACAGACCGGTGGCAAACCTCACCGGGCACGGCCTCGACCGCTACAACCTCCATGCCAGGCCCACCATACCGAACGTCGCGATGAGCGGTGGGGCCGTCATCGAGGAAGGGATGGTCTTTGCCATCGAGCCTTTCGCGACCACCGGATCGGGGAGGATCAGCGAGGCGGCGCGCGTGGAGATCTACCGGCAGATCGCAGCCCGTCCCGCACGCCTGCCGTCGGCAAAGAGGATCCTTGAAGTGGCACGGCCGCGGCGCGGCCTCCCCTTCGCCCGCCGCTGGGTCCCGGGCGACAAAGTCGAGATAGGGCTTGCGACGCTCGTACGCACCGGAATCCTTCACCCCTTCCCTGTGCTGCACGATATCCCGGACTCCTTCGTCTCGCAGGCGGAACATACCCTGATCGTCACGGCCGACGGATGCGAGGTCACCACCCGGTGAGTTATGCTTATTGATACCGCGCGCCAATATGTCTGCTCATAGACATGACCACCGAAACGGGTACGCGTGATGTCCTCGTCGTCATGGAACTCCTCCTCACCGCGGAGATATTCAACCGGAACGAGGCTCTCGACATCAACGACCTCCACCCGCGCTACCGGGAGTTCTTCGGCGCCGGGAGCGGCGGGAGCACCGAGGTGAAGCGTCCCCTGGTCGTGAGCGAGGGGGCGATCAAGAAGACGCTCGGCATCCCGGATGCCGTCTGCCAGGCAGTTCGCGCAAACCCGTTCGTCGGCTACGACGAGTTCGGGCAGCGCCTGAGCCTCCCTTCGCTCGATGCAGCGGCTGGATGGTTCCTCAAGAAAAGCGGGGTCTCGAGGGTCGAGGAGAACCCCGCCCTTGCATGCTATTTTGAAGGAAAGGATGGTATCACCGTCAGTTACCGGGATGTCCGGGCAAAAATTCCCCGGTTTGAGGATACAAAGGAGTATATGGAGGCGAAAGTCTCCCGGATCATCGCCGGGAGCGAGGAGATGCGGGAGGCGCGCGACCTCCTCATCATCAGTGCACCCGACGAGATCGAGTTCACGCTCGATAAACTGGTCTGCACCCCAAGGCAGGAAGAGGTCATCCGGAAGATCGCCGTCGCCCTCGAGCACCGGGAGTTCTTAAAAGAGCACGGCATCTACGAGTTCGGCCGGCTCCTCTTTGTCGGCCCGCCCGGTACCGGGAAGACATCGCTTGCTCTTGCCATGTCGCGGGCACTCCACATGCCGGTGCTCGAGGTCCGTCTCGCTATGGTCACCTCCCAGTACCTGGGCGAGACGTCAAAGAACATCGACCGGATATTTGACCTTGCAAAGAAGCTCTCTCCCTGCATTCTCTTCATCGACGAGTTCGACTTCGTCGCAAAGACCCGGGTCAGCGACGACCACGGTGCGATGAAGCGTGCGGTGAATATGCTCCTGAAGAACATCGACCTGATCAGTTTCGTCAAGAACGGCGTCCTCCTCATCGGGGCGACGAACCATCCCCGCATCCTCGACGAGGCAGCGTGGCGGCGGTTTGACGAAGTGGTAGAGTTCCCGCTCCCCGATCAGGCGATGCGGCAGGCGATCATCGAGAAGGTCGCGGCTACGATCGACTGCAACTGCGACTTCGCGGACCTCGCCGCCCGGACGGAGGGGTTCTCGGGCTCTGATATACGGATGATGATGAAGGAGGCAGTGATATCGGCGCTGATGGAGGACCGCCGCCGCCTCGATCCGGTGGATATCGAGCAGGGCCTCTTCAGGGTCGAGGAACGCAATGTCATCCGCGGAACCGGATACTGATATGCGGATAACGCTGCTCGGGACCGGTGATGCCATCGGGACGCCGAAGGTGGGTTGCGACTGCGAGACCTGCCGGACGATGACGGCGGCGGGGAGGTCAAGGCTCCGGACGTCGTTTCTCATCGAGATTGAGAGAAAACACATCCTTATCGAGTCGTCGCCGGACCTGCGCCAGCAGCTCCTCCGGGCTTGCTCCCCCCATATCGATGCGGTCATCTGGTCGCACGGCCACTACGACCACTTCATCGGGTTTGGTGAGTTTTACCGGGTGCAGAAGGTGCCGCCGGCCTACGCGGCGCCCCCGGTGATGGATTACTGCTCCCGCTACCTCCACTTCCTCCCGTTTGAGAAGCATCCGGTCCCGGTCTACGAACCGTTCGACCTCTTCGGCGTGACCTTCACGTTCTTTCCCGTGAACCACCCGCCGGTCTACACCTGCGGCCTCCTGATCGAGCGCGACGGCATCACGGTCGCTTACACATCGGATACGCGGAAGGATATACCGGAGGCGAGCCGGGACCTCCTCCTCAGCCGCGATATCGACCTCCTCTTCGTGGACGGCATCGCTCCCGAGGGTTACAACATCGATAAGCACATGAACTACGCCGAGGCGGTCCGGTTCGCCCGCGACGTCGGGGCGAGGGATTACCGTTGCGTCCACATGAGCCACCTGGTGCCGCCGGGGATGCCGCACGCCGGTT
>MPOY01000610.1 GCA_001896715.1 Methanoculleus sp. EBM-46 | reverse complement strand
GCTTGTCTGGCTCTTCGGCATCCCCCACTGGCAGGCGCTCCTCATATCCGGTGTCATCATCACCGCCTACACGGTCGTCGGGGGGCTCTACGCCGTATCCTGGACGACCCTCTTTCAGGGCGGCATCCTGATCTTCGGCGTCCTCCTGATGGCGCCGCCGGTGATCATGAGCGCCGGCGGGCTCGATCACATCAACACGGTCCTTGCCGGCGTCGACCCGAACTTTGTCGAACCCTGGTTCCCGGCGGTGTATGCCCCGTACGCCTACGCGACGCCGGAGTTCCTGGTCTCGTTTGGGATTCTCCTGATGGTCGGGCTCGCCTGCGCGCCGCACGTCATCAACAACGTCCTTGCCGCAAAGGAGGCTCGTTACTTCAAGTGGGCGCCGCTCGTCGCGTTTGCGATCTACGCGGTCGTTATGTTCCTCGTCAAGTTCACCGGGTTTGCCGTCCGATCGCTCGCCACGGAGGGGGCGATCACGCTCCCCGCCGCCGTGAACGCGCAGGACTACTCCTTCATCGTCGGCGTCGAGTACGCGATGCCGAGCGTGCTGCTCTGGGCGTTCTTTGCGGTGATCGTCCTCGCGGCGGTGATGTCCACGACCGATCGGCTGATGCTCACCGTCGGCACCTCGTTTGCGTGGGATATCTACAAGAACATCTTCCGGCCCTCGGCATCCGACGATGAGGTCCTCCTGGTATCAAAGGTCGCAGTCGTCCTCGGGGCCGGCGGCACGCTCCTGCTTGCCATCAACCCGCCCGAGATGCTCGCGTGGTTGATCTGGATGGGTATCGGCGTGATGCTCGCGACGTTTGCGGTCCCGCTGCTCGCCGGGCTCTACTGGCGCGGCGCGACAAAGGAGGGGGCGATCGCGAGTATGGCAGTCGGGCTCATCGCGGCCGGGGTCTTTGGCTACTGGTCCAAGTTCGTAGGATCGCTCCCCGTACACTTCAGCTTCTACGCGCTCCTGCTCTCGGCCCTTGCCATGATCGCCGTGAGCCTCCTCACTGCCCGGATCTCTACCGATACCCTCGACAACACCCGGACCGGCTGGTTCATCCAGTCGCCCGGTCAGCCTTCACGGGCTGGCAGCAAAGGGGATGCCTGGCTGGTCGAACAGGATACGCCCCGCCAGCACTGAGGCCGGGGCGCTCCCGGCACCTTTTCTTTTCTTTTGCAGGGGAGGGTGATGGTGCGCCGTGCCGATCGCCTTCGCAAAGTCCATATTCCTCCGGGGAACCACATAGACTGCTGATATAAGCCGGCGGACAGCGAGATCGGGCGTGCAGGAGCCGGCATGCCGGCCGGGTCGAGCCGGGTCGTTTGAGGTTGCCATGAGGATCGTCATCTACTACTTCACCGGGACCGGCAACTCGCTTGCCGCCGCAAAAAAAGATCGCCGCATCACTCGGGGAGACCGAACTCGTCCCCATCGCGTCGTTCGCGAACACCCCGGGGCCATCGCTCCGGAGGCCGGCCGGATCGGGACCGTCTGCCCGGTCTACGGCTTCGGGGTGCCGGCGATGGTGACGGCGTTTGCAAAGCGCCTCGATACCGCACCGGCGGGCTACCTCTTCGCGGTCGTCACGCACGGGGGAGGCGGAGGCGCCGCCGTCTGCCCGGCGGGCAACATCGATATGGTCGATGGGCGACCGGTCTGGAACCACCGCTGCGAACTCTGCTGCGGGTGCACCCACCTCTGCCCGGCCGGGGCTATCCAGGCCGGGAGCCGAACCGAGGGCCGGGGACGCTACCGGCACCCGGACGTGACGGTTGCGGATATGGAGAGGCAGGCGGGACGAAACCGCACGAGAAGAGCCGGGTGACAGGTCCCACGCAGCGTTCGTAAGAGGCAATTATGCCGTATTACATCGATGCCGGAAGAATAAGCCTTGACGACCTGCAAAAGAGGATCACGGAGACCGATCCGGTTCCAGGCCGTGGCGGCATGGTCCTATGCTTTCCGCGTGATGTCGTTTTGCGCCGGGGAGGTGCGTATCCCCCCTTCCCGCAAGGTATATCAGCCCGCCGGCTTCAGATCCGTATATAAGACACAAGCGGCTGAACCATGCAGATCTCCGTCATCTCCGGGAGTCCCAAGGGAGAGAAGAGCGTCACTTTCCAGTATGTCCGGTTCCTCGAGCAGGCATTCCCGGACCACACCTTCACTGTCGTGCATGCGGGAAGGGATATCAGGGCGATTGAAGAGCGGGAAGAGGTATGGCGCGGGCTGCTCGCTGCGGTGGAGGACTGTGACGGGGTGCTCTGGGCGACCCCGGTCTACGTCATGCTGGTCCCGGCGCAGCTCAAGCGTTTCATCGAACTGGTCGGCGAGCGGAACGCGGCGGAGGCATTCTCCGGGAAGTATGCCGCCTGCCTCACCACCTCCATCCGCTTCTTCGATCACACCGCCCACGCCTACCTGCACGGGGTCTGCGACGACCTCGGCATGCTCTACACCGGTTTCTGCTCGGCTCACATGGAAGACCTCCGAAATGAGGCGTTCCAGGAACAGTTCATCCTCTTCTTCTCCGATTTCCTGGAGGCAATCATCGAGCAACGGCCGGTCCAGAGAGTATTTCCACCATTGCCCGCAGCCTCCGCTTGCTGCGCTCTAAAAACCTCGCCGGCCGCGGTGGATACCCGCGGAAGACGGGTGGTCATCCTCCACGACGCCGAACCCGGTTCCGACCAGGAGGCGATGGTCCGGCACCTTGCGGCGTGCTACGCGGGTCCGGTCCAGGTCGCCCACGTCAGGGACGCCGGGATGAAAGGCGGTTGCCTGGGGTGCTGCCGGTGCGCCTTCGAGAACACCTGCATCTACGACGACGGTTTCCGGGCGTTCTGGAACGAGTATGTCGTCCCGGCGGATATACTGGTCATGGCCGGGACCGTCCGGGACCGATTCTTCTCCGCCGCCTGGAAGCAGTTCTTCGACCGGAGTTTCTCAAACGGCCACGTGCCGGCATTCGAGGGAAAGCAGATCGCGTACCTGGTGGAGGGGCCGCTCGGCCACCTCCCGAACCTCCGGGAGGTCCTCACGGGCCTCGCGACGATGGAGGGGGCCAACCTTGCAGGGATCGTGACCGACGAATCGGACAGGATCGATGCCGCCCTGCACACCCTCGCCGAACGCTCCGTCCGGCTCTCGGAACGGGGGTATATCGCGCCGGCCACCTTCCCGGCCGTCGCCGGCCACAAGATCTTCCGTGACGAGATCTGGGGCGGGATGCGGGCGATCTTCAAGGCGGACGACCGGTATTACCGGCAGCACGGGCTCTATGACTTTCCCACCCGGGATTACCCGAAGCGGATCGTCACCCGGGCGACCTCTCTTGCGATGAGCATTCCTGCCTTCAGGCGGGATGTGGTAGAGAAGATGCCCGCCTACATGGTCCGGCCCCTCGAGAAAGCGATCGAAACCAGCACGGTCCTCGCGAAGAGAAGGGCAAAATAGGAGCATTCCTGTTCGCCGGAAGGACGCCCGAACCTCTACGCATCACCGGGCGCCTCCGCGGATCGCCGGAAGGGTGCCGGGGTTGCGGCCCGATTTCTCCCCTGGAGAGGTCAACCCGGTGCAGCGCGGATGGTCAACCATATAAGGCTTCGGCATTAAACAATAGGAATGTGAAAACGGCGGTACTGGGCGGCGGTCTCACCGGGGTAACGCTGGCCCGCCTGCTCCACGAGCGGGGCGACGATGTGACCGTTCTCGAACGCAGCGAGACGATCGGGGGGCTCTGCCGCTCGAAGACGGAGGCGGGGTTCACGTTCGATATCGGGGGATCGCACATCATCTTCTCCCGCGACGCGGAAGCCCTCTCCTTCATGCTCTCGGCCCTCGGCTGGAACGCCGACCGGCGGAAGCGCAACACAAAGATCCTTTACAAGGGGCGTTACGTCAAATACCCCTTCGAGAACGGCCTTATGGATCTGCCCGCGGAGGACCGTTTCTTCTGCATCAACGAGTTCGTGAGGAACCTGATCGCCGTCGAGAAGGGCGAGGTCCCGCCGCCGGCAAACTTTGCCGAATGGATCGTCTCCACGTTCGGCCGGGGCATCGCCGAGTGCTACATGCTCCCCTATAACGAGAAGATCTGGAACTACCCGGCCGACCGGATGTCGCACCACTGGGTGGACGGGCGGATCCCCCGCCCGCCAATCGAGGATATCATCCGGTCGGCCATCGGTATCGAGACCGAGGGCTACACCCACCAGGCGGTCTTCTCCTATCCGGTGGAGGGCGGTATCGAGGCGCTGGTCAGGGCGATCGCAGAACCGGTCCTCTCCGCCGTCCGGACCGGCTTTACGGTCAGTTCCATTCGCGAGGAGGGCGATGGGTTTGCCGTCAGCGACGGCCGCGAGACCGTCCATGCCGGCCGCCTGATATCGACGATCCCCCTCCAGAACCTGCTCCCCTGCCTTTCGGGTGTCCCGGCCGACGTGCGGGCGGCCTGCGACGCCCTCCGCTACAACTCGCTCTGCTCGGTCTTCATCGGCATCGCCGGCGAAGTCCCCGACATATCCTGGCTGTATGTCCCCGACGAGGCGGCCGGCCTCTTCAACCGGGTATCGTTCCCCTCAAACTACAGCACGAGGGTCGCACCCGCCGGCCACTCGTCGATCCTTGCCGAGATCACCTACAACGACGGCGATGCGGTCTCCCGTATGGCGGATGCCGACCTGATCGAGCACACCGTCACGTCGCTCGTCGCCGCCGGGCTCATCCCCTCGCGGGATACCGTCGTCTACACCGGCATCGCGCGGCAGGAGTTCGCCTACGTCGTCTACGATATCGACTACCAGAAGAACATCGGGATCGTCAGGGAGTTCTGCCGGGAGAAGGGGATCGACCTCGTCGGCCGGTTCTCCCGGTTCGAGTACCTCAACATGGACGGCTGCATCCGGAGCGCGATCGACTTTTTGAGAGGAGATGGATGAAGGTCAACATATTCGTCGAAGATTTCCGTTTTCTGCGCTACATCGGGTGCGCAACGGCCGCACGAACCCTGTATAACCACCTTGCCCGGCTCCCCGATATGGAGGTCTCCCGCAACCTCTACCACGGCAACTTCGACCTGACCCACTACCACACTTTCGGGCCGTGGGCGATGTACCACCTGAAGTTCACCGAGGGCGTGAAGGTCCTGACCGCCCACTCGACCCCACGGCTGAACGAGGGGAACGTCGCTTTCTCCAAGCGGATCAACACGATATACCCGAAGATCTACCGGCAGTTCGACCACATCATAACGATATCGGAGCCCTGCCGCCGCGAGACCGAACAGCTCGTCCCCGACGTACCAAAGACCCTCATACCGAACGGCGTCGACCGGGCGTACTTCAAGCGGGACAAGAAGAAGAGGAAGTCGTTTCGCGATGAGTTCGAGATCGAACCCGGCCAGAGGGTGGTGCTCTCCGTCGGCCAGCAGACCCCCCGGAAAGGCATCTACGACTTCTTCAGGCTTGCCGACCAGCACCCCGACATGACCTGGGTCTGGGTGGGCGGGTTCCCCTACGGGACGCTCTCGAAGGATTACGCGAAGATCCAGATGCTCAAGACCCATGCCCACGCAAACGTCATATTCACCGGGATCATCGACGACATATCCCGGGCGTACAGCGGGGCGGACGTCTTCTTCATGCCGTCGCACGCCGAGACGTTCGGCCTCGTGATCGTCGAAGCCCTCTCGGCGGGTTTGCCGGTCATCGCCCGGGATATCTTTGAGTTTAAGGAGATCTTCGGCGACTCGGTCCTCTTCTTTGGAGATCTCGACGATGCGCGGGTTCTCGTGAACAATGATGCGGCCCTGCGGCGCTGCGCTTCCCGTGCCCGCGCCTCGACGGAGAATTACGACATCACGCTTATAGCACAACGGCATCAACAACTGTACCGGGAGTTGATCGAGGCATGATCTCGGTCGTCGTGCCGACGTACAACGAAGAGCAGAACATAGAGCGCTGCCTTGCGTCTCTTGCCGACCAGACGGTCCCGCGGGAGACCTACGAGATCATCGTCGTCGATGGGAACTCAAGGGACCGGACCCGCGAGCTCGCAGAGCCCCTCGCGGATAAGGTCTTCATCCAGACGAGCAAACGGGTGGGGGGAGCCCGAAACGACGGTGCGATGGCGGCCAGCGGCGACATCATCGCGACGACCGACGCCGACTGCATCCTCCCCCGCGACTGGGTGGAGCGGATCGGGCAAAACTTTGCTGAGCGGGATATCGTGCAGCTCTACGGCACGGTCTACCCGATCGAGGGGGGGCTTAAGAACCACCTCTCGCTTCTGGGTGCAAACACCTTTGCGCGTCTTGGCTGCTACACCCGGACAATCTACTTCACGCTCGGGTGCAACACGGCGTTTGACCGTGAGGCGTTCATCCGGGCCGGGATGTACCGCTGCATCGATGCCGGGGACGACCTTGAGATAGCGCAGCGGATGCGTAAACTCGGCAGAGTCCGCCTCGACACCCGCCTGAAAGTCGGATTCTCAATGCGGCGCTACCAGCAGTTCGGGACGCTGAAGTCGGTTTGGGAATGGTTATACATCGTTTTATCCGGCGGCGACGCCGGCGGCGCCACCTACTCGCAGCGGGAGTATAAGTAGTTCCATGGAGAGGACCCCATCCATCCCGGAGGCCTATGCGAGGGTGGTGCAGCGCTCCGATGCCTGTGAGTTTGCCCGCCTGCTCGGTATGGCGGTCGCGGAGATCGAGGGCGGCCGTGTCCGGGTGGCGATGCCGGCGGAGGGCACGAAGAACGTCCACGGCACGACGCACGGGGGTGCGATATTTTCTCTTGCCGATCACGCGTTCGGCATCGCCGCGAATATGGAGGGAATCGACCAGATAGCGATATCCGCCCGTATCCGTTACTTCACCGTCCCGGCGGCGGATACGCTCGAAGCGATCGCCCGCAGGGTCTCTGAGACCGAGAGGACGTCGGTGTACGCGGTGGATGTCTTCTCGGGCGACCGCCTGGTCGCCTCGTTTGAGGGAGTAGGGTTCAAGATCGGGACCGTTCCGGAATAGGACCGGCAGGTCACATGACCCTGCAGTGCCCGCCGCCGTGCTTTGCAAAGTACTGCTGGTGGTACTCCTCGGCCCGCCAGAACGTCCCCGCGGGCTCGATCGCGGTGACGACGTGGCGCCGGAACCTCCCCGATTGTTCTACCGCCGCTCTCGACGCCCGTGCCTCTGCCTCCTGTTCCGTCGTGTGGTAAAAGATAACGGACCTGTACTGCGTCCCGATGTCGGGCCCCTGCCGGTTCAGCGTCGTCGGGTCGTGGGCGTTCCAGAAGACGTTGAGGAGGTCGCGATACGAGACCTCCCCGGGGTCGTAGGTCACCTGCACGACCTCAGTATGCCCGGTCTTTCCGGTGCAGACATCGGGGTAGGTCGGGTTCTCGGTGCTGCCGCCCATGAACCCCACCGCCGTATCCACGACGCCGCGGACCTCCCGGAACGTCTCCTCGATGCCCCAGAAACACCCCGCACCGAAGGTGGCGCGTTCGATCTTCTTCTCCTGTGCCATGATATCCTCGTTCTTTCTGCCCTCTCTCCAAAGAATGTATCGCTGCCGGCCGGGGCATACCCTTATCCGGGGTCGGGACCACGTAATCTCATGATATTCGAGTCAGATACCGTGGAGATGGTGGCCCGGCTGATGGCGCTTTCTGCGCGCACCGCACCGAAAGCCCGGGGGATCGACGTGATCCGGACGCTGATCGTCACCGGGGATGAACGGAGGGTGCTTGCCCGGGCGATGCGCGAGTATGGCGAGCGGCACAACGCCGGGTTCTTCATCCGGGATGCGGGGAACGTCGAGGCAAGCGACGCCTGCCTCATCATCGGGTCGCTCCTTGCCGACGCCGTGGGCCTCGACTGCGGCGGGTGCGGCTACGCCACCTGTGCGGAGATGCTCAAAGCGCAGG
>MPOY01000066.1 GCA_001896715.1 Methanoculleus sp. EBM-46 | reverse complement strand
GACATCCTCTTCATCGAGGGGACGTTCATGCCCGGCAAGGGGAAACTCACGCTGACCGGCCAGCTCGGCGACGTGATGAAGGAGTCGGCCCAGATATCCCTCAGCCTGATCCGCTCGCGGCTTGCGGCCACGCCGACCCGGTTCGACTTCTTCGCAAGCGACATCCACATCCACGTGCCGGCCGGGGCAACTCCAAAAGACGGGCCGTCTGCGGGCGTGACCCTCTTTACGGCTCTTGCCTCCCTCGTTACCGGAAAAGCGGTCGACCCGACGGTCGCGATGACCGGGGAGGTGACGCTCTCCGGCGCCGTGCTCCCCGTCGGCGGGATCAAGGAGAAGGTTCTTGCAGCGCACCGGGCCGGCATAAAGACGGTCATCCTCCCGCGAGAGAACGAGCGGGACCTTATCGATGTGCCCGAGGATGCCCGGGATGAACTTACGTTCGTGCCCGTGGATACCATCGAGGATCTCCTCCGGGAGGCGCTCGGGATAGAACTCCACGGGCCGGTTCTCCCGTATGTGGGGAACCGGTGCGTGCCCGCGCACAACCTCTAAAAAACCTCTGAATCCGGGCACACCCCTCTTTTGCCCCGCCCGGCGCCCTTTTTTCTCGCCATGCTCCGCCCCGGGAACCGATTGTCCCAAAGCGTCCCGACGTGTAGACGATCGTGACAGAAATCGTTTATAGGGGAACGTCGACCTCTCCCGCATGGGCGCCGCGATCTGCCCCGGAGATCGCCCATCACCCTGAGGAAACACCATGAAGCAATCCCACATCGCGAGTATCGCCCTCACGTTCTGCATCGCGTTCTTTGCCGGCGCTCTCTTCACGAATGTGCTTGCCTATAACCCCGAACCCCCTGCTCCCTCCCTCCGGCAGAATGTCTACGGCCTCCCGCTCTCGGAGATGTGGGCGATCGTCCGGGATCAGACGGGTATCGAGAACTCGACGGCGGTCCTCGGGGATTTCTGGCTCGTGATCGACGGGGACGGGGCGGTCGAACAGTTAAATTTCGAGTTCTATGGAGACGATGCAGGTCTCCTCCGCTGGTATCGGGTTGCGGCGAGTTCGACGGGAAAAGTGACCTGG